>NZ_JBXWOX010000059.1:0-1103 GCF_059611125.1 Ruegeria sp. CDSB029 | reverse complement strand
TGAGCCTCCCCCACTGAACTGGTCCACCGTTATGTTTAGGAAACGGAGGACCACGAATGGCAAACAAGAGACCGAAGCCCGAAGAGATTGTCTCGAAGTTACGGCAGGTTGAAGTTCTGATGGGGCAAGGGATGTCCCGTCTTGATGCGATCAGGCAGATCGGAGTTGTTGAACAAACCTATTACCGCTGGCGCAAGAAGTACGGCGGAATGGGCGTAGATCAGTTGAAGGAACTGAAACGGCTTCAGAAAGAGAACGAGCGACTGCGGCGCGTGGTTTCTGATCTGACGTTGGACAAACTGATCCTGACGGAAGCCTCAAAGGGAAACTACTGAGCCCCGCTCGTCGTCGTGCTTGTATTAACCATGTACGCAACCAGCTGAACGTTTCCGAGAGACGCGCCTGTCGCGTGCTTGGACAAAACCGGTCCACGCAACGGCGCGTCCCACAAGGTCGCGCAGACGAAGACCGTCTGGTGGCCGACATGATCGAGCTGACCCGTCAATACGGCCGATATGGCTATCGCAGGATCGCTGCGCTGCTGAGAGAGGCTGGATGGTCTGTCAGCGACGGGCGGATTGAACGGCTTTGGCGACGAGAGGGGCTGAAAGTGCCAATAAAACAACCGAAGAAAGGGCGGCTCTGGCTGAATGACGGATCATGTGTCCGGCTTCGACCAGAGCATCGCAACCACGTGTGGTCCTATGACTTCGTCCATTGCCGAACCGATGATGGCAAAGCCTTCCGGACGCTGAACATCCTTGATGAGTACAGTCGGGAATGTTTGGCTATCAGGGTCGAGCGAAAGCTGAACTCGACCGATGTAATCGACGTCCTGACAGACCTGTTCATACTTCGCGGCGCGCCGAATTTCATACGTTCTGACAATGGGCCGGAATTTGTCGCCCAGGCTGTCCGAGACTGGATCGCCGCCGTTGGCGCCAAGACGGCTTACATCGAACCTGGCAGCCCGTGGGAGAACGGATACTGCGAAAGCTTCAATGGCAGGTTCAGGGACGAGTTGCTCAACGGAGAGATCTTCTACAGCCTGCGCGAAGCTCAAATTCTGATCGAAAAATGGAGGAGACACTACAACACAAAAC
>NZ_JBXWOX010000058.1:0-1180 GCF_059611125.1 Ruegeria sp. CDSB029 | reverse complement strand
ATGGCAAAGGAAAAGTTTGAGCGTAATAAGCCGCACGTCAACATCGGCACGATTGGCCACGTTGACCACGGCAAGACCACGCTGACCGCAGCAATCACCAAGTATTTCGGTGACTTCAAAGCGTATGATCAGATTGACGGCGCGCCTGAAGAAAAAGCACGTGGCATCACCATCTCGACCGCCCACGTGGAATACGAGACCGACACGCGTCACTATGCGCACGTCGACTGCCCCGGCCACGCCGACTACGTCAAGAACATGATCACCGGTGCCGCACAGATGGACGGCGCGATCCTGGTTGTGAACGCTGCTGACGGCCCGATGCCGCAGACCCGCGAGCACATCCTGCTGGGCCGCCAGGTTGGCATCCCGACCATGGTCGTGTTCATGAACAAAGTGGATCAGGTTGACGACGAAGAACTGCTGGAACTGGTGGAAATGGAAATCCGCGAGCTGCTGTCTTCGTATGACTACCCCGGCGACGACATTCCTGTCATCGCAGGTTCGGCTCTGGCCGCGATGGAAGGCAACAAGCCGGAAATCGGCGAAGAATCGATCCGCAAGCTGATGGCGGCCGTGGACGAATACATCCCGACACCTGAGCGCGCTGTTGACCAGCCATTCCTGATGCCGGTCGAAGACGTGTTCTCGATCTCGGGTCGTGGTACCGTTGTGACCGGTCGTGTCGAGCGTGGCGTGATCAATGTTGGCGACGAGATCGAAATCGTCGGCATCCGTGACACTCAGAAAACCACCTGTACTGGTGTTGAAATGTTCCGCAAGCTGCTGGATCGCGGTGAAGCGGGCGACAACATCGGCGCCCTGCTGCGCGGTATCGACCGTGAAGGCGTTGAGCGTGGTCAGGTTCTGTGTAAGCCGGGTTCGGTTACACCGCACACCAAGTTCGAAGCCGAAGCCTATATCCTGACCAAGGAAGAAGGCGGTCGTCACACTCCGTTCTTCGCGAACTACCGTCCTCAGTTCTACTTCCGTACAACTGACGTGACCGGCACCGTGACCCTGGCAGCTGGCACCGAGATGGTTATGCCCGGCGACAACGTGTCGTTCGAGGTTGAACTGATCGCACCGATCGCGATGGAAAACGGCCTGCGTTTCGCCATCCGCGAAGGCGGCCGCACCGTCGGCGCCGGCGTCGTGTCGAAAATCGTCGAGTAAGTCG
>NZ_JBXWOX010000057.1:0-1369 GCF_059611125.1 Ruegeria sp. CDSB029 | reverse complement strand
AAGCGGTTCTCTGATCGCGGTATTGTCAAGGGCGTTGGATTTGTTGTCCGCCGGGGTCTTGGTTCTCTCCGAAGTCAGGTGATGCTGCTTCATGATGGCGTCCGGGGCTGATCGTCTGGAATGTCATTCACGAGGTTGATGCTGGTTGCGCCACCTCGACCGCTTTACGCGAGATCGATCTGCCTCCGTCCCGGAGGACGCCAAACCCACCCTATCCTCGGGCGGGCTTTCTGGTTGTCAGCTTGCAGGCTCCTTTGTCCAATTGAAATCTGTCCCGTCGCGCCAGATCGCGTGGAGGATCACCGCGATTTTGCGCGCGGTGGCCACAGCGGCCTTCTTGAAGCCTTTTCGCGTACTGAGCCGGATTGCCCAGGATTTGAGGGCTGAGAACCGCCTGACCTGTGTCATCAAGGACGTGGCGGCGGAAACAAGCAATCGACGCATCTCGGCATCCCCGCACTTGGAGATGCGGCCTGTTCTGTCGATCTCACCGGATTGATATCGTCTTGGTGTCAGCCCCAGGAACGCGCCGACATCGCGCGACCGGCGGAACCGGCTTGCATCATCTATTGTCGCAATGAAATTCAACGCAACCAGCGGCCCCACACCCGGCACGGTCATGAGGCGCCGCGCCAGTGGGTTCTGTTTGGCGACATGTATCAATTCATCACCCAGCATTTCCGCCGAGGCGCAAAGCTTTTTGTGGATCGGGATCATCGTTTGCGCCAGCAGCTCCAACATTGGATCACAAGAACCAGCCTCGGCCAGCTGGTCGCGGAACCCTTGTCGATAGTGCGCGCGCAGGACAGGCCCCATGCGGATGCCGAAAGTCTTCAGGACGCCCCGGATATGAGCTTCAAGATCCTTGCGCATGCGGATCAATCTCTCCCGCGCTGCAACCAGTGCTCGCACGCGGTCCGACGCTTCACTGCGAATGTGGACCTCGGTGAACCAGCCGGTCCGCGCCAACTGTGCCAACCCTTCCGCGTCTGCCTTGTCTGACTTGTTGAGGCGCGCCGACAGAGCCTTATGCGCCATGCGCGCGTCGATACAGGTGATCGGCACAGCTCGGCGCGCAAGTTCACGCGTCAGCCAAGTGGCCATTATCCCGCTTTCATGCACGACGCGCTCCACATCGGGGGCTCTCCGCGAAATGTATTCCGCAATGGTATCTGGTTCGGTCGGAATAGACGCGCGATGCAAGACCGTGCCTTCCGCATCCACAACGCAAACCGAGACCTCTTTCAATGAAACGTCGAGACCAACATAATGGCTCATGGTCGTTCTCCTCACGGCTTTTGATTGGTGAGGCTGATAATATCAGGCCTCGTTTGCCCAAGGAGAGCGACCACCGCGATCACACCATGTC
>NZ_JBXWOX010000056.1:0-1510 GCF_059611125.1 Ruegeria sp. CDSB029 | reverse complement strand
TGTCTGACGTCAGCGCCTACCGGACAGATTTGGGGTTTGAGCAACGGAGGATTTCTGGTTCATCGAAGCCGTTAAGGAGCGAAGATGAACAAGAAATCCGGAACATCGAAGGACGCCGCTGACAAGTTGGTCAGGGGCATCAAGCGCAAGACGCGCAAACATTACTCGGCCGAAGAGAAGATCAGGATCGTCTTGGCAGGACTACGGGGCGAAGAGAGCATTGCTGCGTTGTGCCGCCGCGAGGGAATTGCAGAAAGCCTGTATTATTCCTGGTCAAAGGAATTCCTCGAAGCTGGGAAGCACCGCTTGGCCGGTGACACGACGCGACAGGCGACATCCCCCGAAGTCAAAGAACTGCGGTCGGAATCTGCCGCCCTGAAGGAAGTGGTCGCCGAACTGACGCTGGAAAACCGTCTGCTCAAAAAAAGCATGATCGGGGATGGGGAGTTCGAAGAATGAGATACCCTGCCTCCGAAAAGCTTGAGATCATTCGCACGGTAGAGGCCTCGCATCTGCCGACGCGGCAAACCCTGAAGATGCTCGGTATCCCCAGCAGCACCTATTACGACTGGTATGCCCGGTGGAGCGACGGTGGCGTAGACGCCTTGGCGGATCGCTCACCACGGCCAGGGTCGATCTGGAACCGCATCCCAGACACGGTTCGCAACGATGTCGTCGATTTTGCCCTGGAGCACGAAGACCTGACACCGCGCGAACTGGCGGTCAAATACACCGACGAGAAGCAGTACTTCGTCTCTGAATCATCGGTCTACCGCATTCTCAGCGCTGAGGACCTGATCACCGCCCCGGCCCATGTTGTGATACGCGCGGCGGATGAGTTCCGGGACAAAACCAGCCGACCGAACGAGCTCTGGCAAACCGACTTCACCTATCTCAAGGTCATCGGCTGGGGCTGGTTCTATTTGTCGACGATCCTTGACGATTACAGCCGCTACATCATTGCCTGGAAGCTCTGCACCACGATGAAAGCTCAGGACGTGACCGACACGCTGGATCTGGCACTGCAGGCTTCAGGCTGCGATCAGGCAACCGTTGTGCACAAACCGAGGTTGCTCAGCGATAATGGCTCGTCCTACGTCGCCGCCGATCTGGCCGACTATCTCGATGACAAAGGCATGGATCATGTTCGCGGTGCGCCGCACCATCCGCAAACCCAAGGCAAAATCGAACGCTGGCACCAGACCATGAAGAACCGGGTTCTTTTGGAAAACTATTATCTGCCCGGCGATCTGGAGCGCCAAATCGATGCCTTCGTCGACCACTACAACAACCGTCGCTACCACGAGAGCTTGGATAACCTGACACCCGCCGATGTCTACTGCGGCCGAGGCGCGAAGATCCTAAAGATGAGAGAGGAGATCAAGAAACAGACAATCAGAAAACGCCGGTTGCAGCACCAATCCGCTGCCGCCTAAACTCAAACAGAAATCGAACCAGAGCCTCCGTTACGAAAACGCCTCAGCTCTCCGAAAAACTCTGAAGACGGACA
>NZ_JBXWOX010000055.1:0-1512 GCF_059611125.1 Ruegeria sp. CDSB029 | reverse complement strand
TGTCCGTCGTCAGGGATTTTGGGACAGATGGCCGCCTGATCTAAGAGAGGGTCTGGCTCAACTGGTTGTTGTGATTATGCGGCGGATTTGCGGTGAAGCAAGCGCCGGGTTTCGATGGTCTTTCGTTTGATCCTTTCTCGTTGTTTTAGAATGGTCTGTCCGCGCCCGAAGTAGACATCAGCGGGTGTGAGGTTTTGTAGGCTTTCGTGGTAGCGCCTGTGATTGTAGTGATCGACGAAAGCATCGATCTGCTGCTGAAGGTCACCGGGCAGATAGTAGTTTTCCAATAAGATGCGGTTCTTGAGAGTCTGGTGCCAGCGCTCGATCTTTCCCTGAGTTTGCGGATGGTATGGCGCCCCTCGAACATGATCCATTTTCTGATCTTCCAGCCATTCGGCAAGCTCACTAGAGATGTAGCTGGACCCGTTGTCGCTGAGCAGGCGTGGTTTGTGCAGCACCGTTGCCTGATCACAGCCTGAGGCGTGCAAAGCGAGGTCCAGTGTGTCGGTCACATCCTCGGTCTTCATCGTCGTACAAAGCTTCCAGGCGATGATGTATCGGCTGTAATCGTCCAGGATCGTGCTGAGATAGAACCAGCCCCAGCCGATCACCTTCAGATAGGTAAAGTCCGTCTGCCAGAGCTGGTTCGGCCGAGTGGTTTTGTCCTGGAACTCGTCTGCGGCTGACAAAACCACATAGGCCGGGCTGGTAATCAGATCGTAAGACTTGAGGATGCGGTAGACCGAAGCCTCTGACACAAAGTACTTTTCTGTGTCGGTGAAGCGAACAGCCAACTCACGCGGGGAAAGCTCACTTTCCTTCAGAGCCAGATCTTTGATCTTCTCGCGCACAGGCGTGGGAATGCGGTTCCAGACCCGTGACGGCGTGGGTCTACGATCTTCAAGCGCCTCGGGGCCGCCGACGAGATATCGGTCGTACCAGCGATAGAAGGTGGTCTTCGGAATGCCCAGCTTCTCCAAAGTGCGCTTGGTCGGCAGATGCGATTGCTCAACCAAGCGGATGACTTCCAGTTTTTCGGATGCGGGATATCTCATTCGTCGTCGCCCCCATCCGCGATCATGCTTTTTTTGAGCAACCGCAGTTCAAGAGCCTGTTCGGCAACCACCTCCTTCAGATCACGGGCTTCCCGTCTCAGATCCTTCACTTCGGTGGAAGTTGCCGCGCGGGCCGTGTCGCCTGCCAGACGTTTCTTGCCGGCTTCCAGGAATTCCTTGGACCAGCTGTAGTAGAGGCTCTGCGCGATGCCTTCACGGCGGCAGAGCTCTGCAATGCTGTCCTCGCCTTTTAGGCCGTCCAGCACGATCTTGATCTTCTCTTCTGCGGAGTACTGTTTGCGGGTCGCACGGCGAATGTCCTTTACGACCTTCTCACCGTGGCTCTGCTTGGTTCCGGGTTTCTTTCTCATCTCCACTCCTTGGCAGTTACGATGAGCCAGAAACCCTCTCTTATCAAATCGACCTAAACTGTCCCATGGGCGCTGACGTCAGACAG
>NZ_JBXWOX010000054.1:0-1685 GCF_059611125.1 Ruegeria sp. CDSB029 | reverse complement strand
GACCACAGCACGACGGTGGGCACTGCCGACAACCCGGAAGGGCGCTATTCGATCCACCTGCACGAGATCGGCACCGAGCCGGATTCGGCGACCTCGCTGATCGAGGGCAACGTGGTGTCGGGCAACCCGGGCTGGGGGATCGTGCAGCATTCCAGCCAGGCGCTGATCAACGACAACGTGGTCTATGACGTGACGGGCGGCGGCATCGTGTCCGAGATGGGCGACGAGACCGGCGAGTGGACCGGCAATCTGGTGACCTCGGTGACCGGGCCGAACGTGGCCGGTCAGACCGGCTCGGAAGGGGCGGCCTATGAGAACCAGTCGCGGGTGATCGTGCAGCAGGACAATATCGCGGCCAACTCGAAGATCGGCTGGAACTATTCGGGGCGCGAGAGCTTTGCCGAGGACGCGGACAATCCCAACGCGCCCAAGGACGGGATCCACCGGGAGATGTTCGAACGCGAGCAGCTGCCGTTCGATCCGTCGCCGCTCGACGTGGCGATCGACCACGAAGAGCCGCCGCTGTCGGAGTTCAACAACAACACCTCGATCGCCACGGGAACCGGGTTCCGGGTGTTCCACCGCCAGTTCTCGGACGACACGGACACGATGAGCGTGGTGACGGACTTTACCGTCTGGGGCGGCAAGGATGCGGTGCATCTGGACAATTATGCCTCGAATTACGAGTTCATCGACTCGGTCTGGCAGGGCACGGGCGAAGGGTTCCGGATCGAGCGCAAGACCTCGTCGGTGGTGTTCAACGATGTCGAGCTGCATGATTTCGGCACCGGCTATCACAGCTTCGGCGTGAACCACGAGGTGGTTCTGATCGACACCACCTTCCACAATGTCAGCACGGAATTCCGGCTGGAAGATCTGATGAAGAACATCACCGATTCCGGACAGAAGCAGGAATTGATCAACTATTTCCGGACGGAACATGGGATCGATTACACCAATCCGATGCCGCAGATCGTGGACAGCAGCACGCTGACCCCGGTCGATGCGGTGTATTTCACGCCGGATGCGGGCGCGGACCTGACCCTGGCTCCGGGCGACAATTCGCTGAACATCACCGGCACGATCACCGATTCCGTGGGGGTCCGGGTGTTCAACGACTACGTGATCGCCAAAACCCCGAGCGGCGGTGGCTCAAGCAAGGATTTCGACGGGATCAGCCTGACCCTGGCGGGCAGCGCCAGCGATGACCAGCGCCAGTTCACGCTGGACCAGCTTCTGTCGCTGCACGGCACCTGGCAGAAGAGCGATGGCAGCTGGGTGTCGCCGGTGGTCCACTGGATCACCGACCGCCTGACCGGTGACCAGCATCCGGTGATCATCGAGATCAAGCTGGAGGGCTTTTCGGACGAACAGATGCAATCCTATGCGCTGTCCGATTACCCCGACCCGGGCATCAACAACCCCGACTTCGACTATGGCTTCCTCGGCAACGCCACAACCGGCGACCATTCCGACCACACCGGTGGCGATACCGGCGACCACACCGGTGGCGATACCGGCGACCACACCGGTGGTGATACCGGCGACCACACCGGTGGTGATACCGGCGACCACACCGGTGGTGATACCGGCGACCACACCGGTGGCGATACCGGCGACCACACCGGTGGCGATACCGGCGACCACACCGGTGGCGATACCGGCGACCACACCGGTGGCGATAC
>NZ_JBXWOX010000053.1:0-3038 GCF_059611125.1 Ruegeria sp. CDSB029 | reverse complement strand
CAACCGGGGGTTTTGCCCAATGAGCTATAAATCGGACATTGAAATTGCGCGCGAGGCGCAGAAGAAGCCTATTCAGGAAATCGGCGCTAAGATTGGCATCGATTCTGCTGATCTGCTGCCCTACGGCCATGACAAGGCGAAGGTCAGCCAGGAGTTCATCAACTCGGTCCAGGGTCGCGAAGACGGCAAGCTGGTGCTGGTCACCGCGATCAACCCGACCCCCGCGGGTGAGGGTAAGACGACCACGACCGTTGGTCTGGGTGATGGTCTGAACCGCATCGGCAAGAATGCGATGATCTGTATCCGCGAAGCCTCGCTGGGCCCGAACTTCGGCATGAAGGGCGGCGCTGCAGGGGGCGGGTACGCGCAGGTTGTTCCGATGGAGGAAATGAACCTGCACTTCACCGGGGATTTCCACGCCATCACGTCGGCGCATTCGCTGCTGTCGGCGATGATCGACAACCACATCTACTGGGGCAATGAAGCCGAGATCGATGTACGCCGCGTCGCATGGCGTCGCGTGGTCGACATGAATGACCGCGCCCTGCGTCAGATCACGGCGTCTCTGGGTGGGGTGTCGAACGGCTTCCCGCGCGAAACCGGCTTTGACATCACCGTGGCGTCCGAGGTCATGGCGATCCTGTGCCTGTCCAACGACCTGAAGGATCTGGAAAAGCGTCTGGGTGACATCATCGTGGCCTATCGCCGCGACAAGACTGCTGTTTACTGCCGCGACATCAAGGCCGAAGGCGCGATGACCGTGTTGCTGAAAGACGCGATGCAGCCGAACCTGGTGCAGACGCTGGAAAACAACCCGGCCTTTGTCCACGGCGGCCCCTTCGCCAACATCGCGCATGGCTGTAACTCGGTCATCGCCACCAAGACCGCTTTGAAAGTGGCTGACTACGTTGTGACTGAGGCCGGTTTTGGTGCCGATCTGGGTGCTGAGAAGTTCATGAACATCAAGTGCCGCAAGGCGGGCATCGCGCCGTCTGCAGTGGTGCTGGTTGCCACCGTGCGTGCGATGAAGATGAACGGCGGCGTTGCCAAGGCCGATCTGGGTGCGGAAAACGTCGACGCGGTCAACTCGGGCTGTGCCAACCTGGGCCGTCACATCGAGAACGTGAAATCCTTTGGCGTGCCGGTTGTGGTTGCCATCAACCACTTCGTCACCGACACCGATGCCGAAGTGCAGGCGGTCAGCGACTATTGCGCCGCGCATGGGGTTGAGGCGGTTCTGTCGCGTCACTGGGAACTGGGCTCGGAAGGCTCTGCGCCGCTGGCCGAGAAGGTTGTTGAGATCGTCGAAGGCGGCAGTGCCAACTTCGCACCGATCTACCCCGATGACATGCCGCTGTTCGAAAAGATCGAAACCATCGCCAAGCGTATCTACCGCGCCGACGAGGTTCTGGCCGACAACAAGATCCGCAACCAGCTGCGCGAGTGGGAAGAGGCCGGATACGGCAATCTGCCGGTCTGCATGGCCAAGACGCAGTATTCGTTCTCGACCGACCCCACTTTGCGCGGCGCGCCCACCGGCCATTCGGTTCCGGTGCGTGAGGTACGTCTGAGCGCGGGGGCCGGCTTTATCGTGGTGGTCTGCGGTGAGATCATGACCATGCCCGGTCTGCCACGCAAACCGGCTGCGGAAACCATCTGCCTCAATGACGCAGGTGAGATCGAGGGCTTGTTCTAAGCCGCCGAATAGGACATCTCGTGGTCCGGGGTTTTCCCGGGCCATGAGGAGATCGCGATGCCCACTCTGACACCGCCGCAAGACTGTGCAACGATGCAGGATCTGCGGGTTCAGATCGACAAGCTGGACCGCCAACTGATCGAAATGTTGGTGGCGCGCGCAGGCTACATTGACCGCGCGTCCGAGCTGAAGCCGGGCGAGGGCCTGCCTGCCCGTATCCCGGACCGTGTCGAAGACGTGGTGCACCGCGTGCGCGCAAGCTCGGCCGAGCTGGGAATGGATCCGGATTTGGCCGAAGGACTGTGGCGCATGTTGATTGACTGGTCGATTGCACGTGAGGAACGTGTTCTCGGCCCGGACTGAATGACCGGGCGCTTCACGCGCCCGATCCGTTTTTGAAAGAAGGGATCAAAGGATGGTAGCCCAGGTTATCGACGGCAAGGCCTTTGCGGCCAAGGTCCGTGCGCAAGTGGCCGATCAGGTTGCAAAGCTGAAAGAGGAAAACGGCATCACCCCCGGCCTGGCCGTGGTTCTGGTCGGCGAAGACCCGGCCAGTCAGGTCTATGTCCGCTCCAAGGGCAAGATGACGGTCGAGGTCGGCATGAACTCTTACGAGCACAAGCTGGATGTCGATACCTCGGAAGAGGACCTGCTGGCGCTGATCGACACGCTGAACAACGATCCGGCTGTGCATGGCATTCTGGTTCAATTGCCGCTGCCCAAGCATCTGAACGAGGATCTGGTGATCAATTCAATCGACCCGGCCAAGGATGTGGACGGGTTCCATATCTCGAATGTGGGCCTGCTGGGCACCGGTCAGAAATCGATGGTGCCCTGCACCCCGCTGGGCTGCCTGATGATGCTGCGCGACCACCATGGCTCATTGTCGGGCATGGATGCGGTTGTGATCGGACGCTCGAACATCGTGGGCAAGCCGATGGCGCAGCTGTTGCTGGGCGACAGCTGCACCGTGACCATCGCGCATAGCCGCACCAAGGATCTGCCCGATGTCGTGCGCCGTGCCGACATCGTCGTGGCCGCCGTTGGCCGCCCCGAAATGGTGCCCGGTGACTGGATCAAAGAAGGCGCCACCGTCATCGACGTGGGCATCAACCGCATTGAACGCGACGGCAAGAACAAACTGGTCGGCGACGTCGACTACATCAGCGCCGCCGCACGCGCCGGCGCCATCACCCCGGTCCCCGGAGGTGTCGGCCCCATGACCATCGCCTGCCTGCTGGCCAACACACTCACCGCCGCCTGCCGCGCAAACAAACTCCCAGAACCAGAAGGCCTCACAGCCTGACCTGTTTCGTTAGGGCGCAAAAAATGCGCCCTAACG
>NZ_JBXWOX010000052.1:0-4436 GCF_059611125.1 Ruegeria sp. CDSB029 | reverse complement strand
AAACGCACCCCCTTGTATGACTTGCACGTTGAGTTGGGGGGTAAGCTTGTTGACTTTGCTGGTTGGGAGATGCCTGTTCAGTATCCTTTGGGGATTATGGGGGAGCATAAGCAGTGTCGTGAGAAGGCGGCGTTGTTTGATGTGTCTCATATGGGCCAGGTGATCCTTCGGGGTGAGAATGTGGGTGAGAAGCTGGAAGCTTTGTGCCCGCAGGCCTATGCGACCCTGAAGCCGGGCAAGGCGCGGTACGGGTTTTTCACCAATGCGGACGGCGGGATCATGGATGATCTGATCGTGTCGAATGCGGGGGATCACTACTTTGTGGTGGTGAACGCAGCGCTGCGCCATCAGGACATTCCGCATATGCGCGATAATCTGGATGGCGTCGAAGTGACCGAGATCTTCGACCGCGCGCTTGTGGCGGTCCAGGGCCCGGCGGCGGAAAACGTCGTGGGTGATCTTTGCCCGGCGGCGCGGGATCTGAAGTTCATGGAAACCACCGTGGCGGATATCAACGGTGTCGAGTGCCGCATCTCGCGGCTGGGCTACACCGGCGAGGACGGGTACGAGATCTCGATCCCCGAGGACAAGGCGATCGAGGTCAGCAAGGCGTTCCTGGCGCATGAGGATTGCGAAGCCGCCGGTCTGGGCGCGCGCGACAGCCTGCGGCTGGAGGCCGGCCTGTGCCTTTATGGCAATGACATCGACCAGAGCACCTCGCCGATCGAGGCCTCGTTGGCTTGGGCGATCCAGAAGCGCCGCAAGGAAGAGGGCGGTTTCCCGGGCGCCGAGCGCGTGCAAAAAGAACTGGCCGAAGGCCCCGCCAAAAAGCTGGTTGGCATCAAGCCCGATGGCCGCGCTCCAGCGCGTCAGGGCGTGGAAATCCAGTGCGCTGAGGGCAATACGATCGGTCAGATCACCTCGGGCGTATTTGGCCCCACGGTCGGTGGACCGGTGGCGATGGGCTATGTGAGCAAGGGTCATGGCGAGCCGGGCGAGACGGTGAACCTGATCATCCGGGGCAAGCCGCAGCCGGCGCAGATCGTGGCGCTGCCCTTCGTCAAACAGAATTACAAGCGTTGAAGTCAGGAGAGAGACAACATGGCAACCTATTATTCCGAAGAGCATGAATGGCTGACCGTCGAAGGCGACACAGCCACTCTGGGCATCACCAAGCACGCGGCTGAACAGCTGGGCGACGTGGTGTTCGTGGAGCAGCAGGAAGCAGGCGATGAGTTTGAAAAGGGCGGCGAGATCGGCGTGATCGAATCCGTCAAGGCCGCCTCCGAGCTGTATGCCCCCGTCGATGGCGAGATCGCGGAAGTGAACGAAGCGCTGGCCGACAACCCCGGCGCGCTGAACGAAGATCCCGAAGGCGAGGCCTGGATCTACAAGATCAAGATCGCGGATGCCGCGCAGCTGGAAGATCTGATGGATCTGGACGGCTACAAGGCCCTGATCGGGTAAACCCAAACGGCGGGTCCTTTCGCGGATCCGCCCCTTCATCTGGCTAAAAATATCCCCGCCGGAGGCTCCTGCCAGAGCGGCCGGGCGAGACATTCCCTGAGGAGCATGACCTATGGCCTTCAAACTGACCGACTACGAAGCCTATGACTTCGCCAACCGCCGCCATATCGGGCCCAGCCCGACGGAAATGCGCGACATGCTCAAGGTGATTGGCTTCAAGACGCTGGACCAGCTGATCGACGCCACCGTCCCGCCTGCGATCCGGCAGAAGGAACCGCTGGACTGGGGTCCGGCGATGACCGAACGCGATGCGCTCTTTCACATGAAAGAGGTGGCGAGCAAGAACAAGGTTCTGACCTCGCTGATCGGCCAGGGGTACTATGGCACCACCACGCCGGCGCCGATCCTGCGCAACATCCTGGAAAACCCGGCCTGGTATACCGCCTATACGCCCTACCAGCCCGAGATCAGCCAGGGCCGGCTTGAGGCTCTGTTGAACTTCCAGACCATGGTCAGCGACCTGACCGGGCTGGACGTGGCCAACGCGTCCCTGCTGGACGAGGCGACTGCTGCTGCCGAAGCGATGGCGATGGCCAAGCGTGGTGGCCGGTCGAAGGCCAACAACGCGGCCTTCTTCGTGGACAAGAACTGCCACCCGCAGACCATCGCGGTGATCAAAACCCGCGCCGAGCCTCTGGGCATCGACGTGCAGGTGGCCGACCCGGACACGCTGGACGCAGGATCGGTCTTTGGCGCGATCTTCCAGTATCCCGGCACTCACGGCCATGTGCGCGACTTCACATCGGAAATCGCCGCGCTGCATGAACATAAAGCCATCGCCATCGTCGCCGCCGACATCCTGTCGCTGGCGCTGCTGAAATCTCCCGGTGAGATGGGCGCGGATATTGCCATCGGCTCGACCCAGCGCTTTGGTGTTCCGATGGGCTATGGCGGGCCGCACGCCGCTTACATGGCGACCACCGACAAGCTGAAGCGGTCGATGCCGGGCCGGATCATCGGTGTGTCGATCGACGCGCGCGGCAACAAGGCTTACCGCCTGGCACTGCAGACGCGTGAGCAACACATCCGCCGCGAGAAAGCCAACTCGAATGTCTGCACCGCGCAGGCGCTCTTGGCGGTGATTGCCTCGATGTATGCGGTCTATCACGGCCCCGACGGCATCAAGGCCATCGCGCAATCGGTGCACCGCAAGACCTCGCGCCTGGCCGCCGGTCTGGAAGAGGCGGGCTTTGCCGTGGAACCAGAGGTGTTCTTCGACACCATCACGGTTGAGGTCGGCCACCTGCAGAATGTCGTCATGGAGGCCGCGGTGGCGCGCGGTGTCAACCTGCGCAAGGTCGGCGACACGAAGGTAGGCATCAGCCTGGACGAACAGACCCGCCCCGAGACCATCGAGGCCGTCTGGGGCGCCTTCGGCATCGATCGCACCGATGACAGCTCAAACAAAGTCTATCGCCTGCCCGATTATGCGCTGCGCGAAAGCCCGTACCTGACCCACGAGATCTTCCACAAGAACCGGGCCGAGGCCGAGATCACGCGCTACATGCGCCGTCTGGCCGACCGCGATCTGGCGCTGGACCGGGCAATGATCCCGCTGGGCTCGTGCACCATGAAGCTGAACGCCACGATCGAGATGATCCCGGTCACCTGGCCCGAGTTCGGCAATCTGCACCCGTTCTGCCCCGAAGATCAGGCGCAGGGCTATCATGAGATGATTGATGATCTGAACGACAAGCTGTGCCAGATCACCGGCTATGACGCGATCTCGCAGCAGCCCAACTCGGGCGCGCAGGGTGAATATGCGGGCCTGCTGACCATCCGCAACTATCACGCCGCGCGGGGTGAGGCGCACCGCAATGTCTGCCTGATCCCGACCTCGGCGCATGGCACCAACCCGGCCTCGGCGCAGATGGTGGGCTATCAGGTTGTTCCGGTGCAAGCCGATGAGAACGGCAACATTGACCTGAATGACTTCCGCGCCAAGGCCGAGAAGCATTCCGATCATCTGGCCGCCTGCATGATCACCTACCCCTCGACCCATGGCGTGTTCGAGACCACCGTTCAGGAGGTCTGCCAGATCACCCATGATCACGGCGGTCAGGTCTATATCGACGGCGCCAACATGAACGCCATGGTGGGTCTCTCGCGTCCGGGTGACATTGGCGGCGACGTCAGCCACCTGAACCTGCACAAGACCTTCTGCATCCCGCATGGCGGCGGCGGTCCCGGCATGGGTCCGATCGGCGTCAAGGCGCATCTGGAGGAACACCTGCCGGGTCACCCGGAATACGGCACCGCCGTGGGTCCGGTCTCGGCCGCTCCCTTCGGCTCGCCGTCCATTCTGCCGGTCAGCTGGGCCTATGTGCTGCTGATGGGCGGCGCGGGTCTGACGCAGGCGACCAAGGTGGCGATCCTGAACGCCAACTACATCGCGGCGCGTCTGCAGGATGCCTATCCCATCCTCTACACGTCCGAGACAGGTCGGGTGGCGCATGAATGCATCCTCGACACCCGTCCGTTGGATGAGGCTGCGCATGTGACCGTCGATGACGTGGCCAAACGCCTGATCGACAGCGGCTTCCACGCGCCGACCATGTCCTGGCCAGTGGCCGGAACCCTGATGGTCGAGCCTACGGAATCGGAGCCCAAGGACGAACTGGACCGCTTCTGCGACGCCATGCTGTCCATCCGGACCGAAGCGCAGGACATCATCGACGGCAAGATCGACGCGGAGAACAACCCGCTGAAAAACGCCCCCCACACGGTGCGCGATCTGGTCGGCGACTGGGACCGGCCCTACAGCCGCGAACAGGCCTGCTTCCCCCCAGGCTCCATGGGCGTCGACAAATACTGGTCCCCCGTAAACCGCGTCGACAACGCATATGGCGACAGAAACCTAATCTGCACATGCCCCCCAATGGACGCATACGAAGAAGCCGCTGAGTAAA
>NZ_JBXWOX010000051.1:0-4803 GCF_059611125.1 Ruegeria sp. CDSB029 | reverse complement strand
GAAAATGCCAACCACGGTTTTCATAACGACAGCACGCCTCGTTATGACGAGGAAATGGCAAACCTAGCCTGGGACCGCACCATTGATTGGTTCAACAAATATCTGCAGTAACTACAGCGCACGGCGAAGCGAGCCTTGTGATTTTGTCGCTTCGTCGCAACGCACAGTTTACCGGGGCCAAGTCATTTGAAGCCCCAGTATTCTATCTCTTATGATCAGAGAAGCTGAAAGGAACGCTTGGCTAAAGGCTTGGGTGCAAAAAAGACATCATCGTTATCAGAAGCCTTCATTGGCGGGGTACAAGACCACTGGCTGTTTACTGAACAACACCGAAACACGAGCGTCCTGTGGGAGTTATGTGAAGTGTTCTCTGATTGAGTGGTCAGCTTGTCAGTATATAGCCAGCACAATCACCTAGCCCTGCCTGAATTCATCCTTTGACCATGCTTGCAAAGAACACCTGACATAAGCGCCAAGGCGGCAGTCGCAAATTAAATGAACCACTGTGACCGCTTTAAACAGATGGCAAACCCAATAAGATCAGAATTGCGAGCAATTCGGCCGTATTGCTAGTATCGCGGGGGAAACACCAGGTGTCTGGATAAATCCAGGATAGGCCGAAACTGCGCCTCAGAAATAAGGACTAACGATCACCTTTTGTCGAATGAGCTGTCAGGCTCTCCGACCAAACAGTTGAGCACCCACGGGTAGCTTGTGGTGACATAGTACCCGTACTGGCCATCAACGGTCATGCCATTGCACTCATCCAGATCGCCCGTCCCGGTAAACTCGTAGTCGTCGATATACGTCCTGTCCGGAGTACCACCCGGCCCGGTAGGCGGCGCAGGCCGAGGCGTGGTTTTGAGTTGGTAGCCGGAAATCGCAGGTCTTATAGTACCATCGCTGTCTTTGAATATCGTACCATAGATCGGGAATCCGTCAGCCGCGAAGCCGATAACTGGTGACGGCTTATCAAGGTCGTGATCCCGAAACAGCGCATTTGGATTGGAATGATAGTGATACCTGCCGTCTGGCTGGGCATGGGCATTGTGGAGATCTACGCCAAAATACTGATCGTAAGACGGCGGGTCGAGCAACCAGGGATCAGTATCCCGACACCCTGCCAGAACGTTGCCATTCTTGTCTGCACGTGGGCCGCTTGGGCGATAACACCCGGCCGAGAGCAAATCGACCGGCACGCCATTCAACAAAATGGCATCATAACTCCGTTGCGACAGCGCGGTTTGGTTGCGGGCCTTTTCCGGATTTCTGGGAATCCGAAATGTGCCTGACAATTCCCGCACATCGTTGGCGAAGTTGGCTGTAGGCCCATTGAAATCATGGTTAGGAATGCCATTGGTCTTGAGAGTGCAGTGCTGACTATCAGACGAGATTTCGATTTCGGAGTTAAAACGTTGCTGGCGGGTGACGTCTTCCACTGAAGCGGAATACACTCCCGCATAGTCCGCACAGTCGGCAGACCGGTTGCTGAGCAAAAGATCGGTGATGTCCTGAGCTGCGTTCTGCGCAGGAGCCTGAACGGCCGTAAATCCTGTCAGAAGCGCGCTGAAGGTCAAGATCTTCACTCGCATGGCGCAATCTCCCCGGTGTTTCGAAATTTTCAAACAAACAAATCGCTCGATATGAGTTGATGCCTGTCACCCTAGCCTCAGAATGCGACGCGGTCTCCTCCTTTCAAATCCAGAATTTCTCTCGCTTGGTCGGGAGTTGCGACCTGACTGCCCAAATCTTCTACAATACGTCGAATTTTGGCGACTTGCTGAGCGTTGCTTTCGGCCAGTTTTCCACGAGAGATGAACAGGCTGTCTTCAAGACCTACGCGAATGTTGCCGCCCATCTGGCTTGCCGTCGTGGCAAGGGACATCTGTGCTCCACCTGCGCCCAAGACCGACCACCGATAGTCGTCACCGAACAGCCTGTCGGCAGTACGTTTCATGAAGATCAGATTGTCAACTTCGGGTCCAATGCCGCCGAGGATGCCAAAGATGAACTGGATGAAAATGGGTGCCTTGAACAGTCCAATATCCATGCAGAATTTCAGGTTGTACAAGTGCCCGACATCATAGCATTCGTGTTCGAACTTGATGTCATGAGGCGCAAGCGTTTCCGCCGCCTCGCGAATGTCCCGGAATGTATTGCGAAAGATGTTCTGATCGGAGTTCGCGACATAGTCCTTCTCCCAATCAAATTCCCAATCGTCATCGCCATATCGGTTGGCCAATGGATGAAACGAGAAGTTCATCGAACCCATATTCATCGAGCACATTTCGGGGCTGAAAGTTTTGGCCGGGTTAATCCGGTCCTGAATGGATAGTGTCAGCGATCCACCGGTCGATAGATTCACAACTGCGTCGGTAGCCTGTTTGATGCGCGGCAGGAAAGGCGCAAAATCATTCGGGTCAACCGATGGAGAACCGTCCTTAGGGTCGCGCGCATGCAGGTGCAGGATCGACGCTCCGGCCTCGGCGGCGTCGATCGCCTGCCGCGCGATGTCATCATAGGTGTACGGAAGTGCATCCGACATCGTTGGTGTGTGGATCGCTCCTGTTACAGCACATGTAATGATGGTCTTTTTCTGACGGGCCATGAGTTCAGTTTTCCTTGGATTGTCCGATGTGCTTTACGCGATAGCCCAGCGGGAATAGTTGCAGGTCATAACGGCTACGGATCACGCCCCAGATGCCTTTCGGCGCCTTGAGCATGACGACAATCGCAACCACTCCGAGAACGATGAGGTACGTTGTCCCAAGGTCGGCCAGCGTTTCGCGCAGCGCAAAGAAGACGAGTGTGCCGATGATCGGTCCTTCGACGGTACCGATGCCGCCGATTACGACGATGAAGATGACGAAGGCGGTCCAGTCGTTGACGCTGAACGCCGCATCCGGCGAAATGCGCAACTTTTGCAAGAAGATCAGCGCGCCGATCATCGCCGTGAACGCCGACGTGACGACGTAAACAATGAACTTCGTGCGCCAGATATCGATGCCGAGGCTACCGGCTGCCAGCTCGTTGTCGCGAATTGCCGTCAATGCCAAACCTTGGCGAGACCGCAAGAAGAGATACACCGCAGTCACCACCAGCACAGCAGCTCCGAGCGCCAGCCAATAACTGAGCGCTTCTCGCATCGCGCGCCCGGACGCCAGAGATTTGACGATGGCAACGGGCAGCGAAGATCCTGATCCCCCACCAAGCGCTGAGATTTGCGCGAAGCTCAGCCGAAAGACCTCTGCGATGACCCAGGTGCCAATGGCAAAATATGCGCCCCGAAGCCTGAAGATCAGAACAGCCACCGGAATCGAGATCAAAGCCCCCAACACGCCTGCGGCTGCAATAGCAACCAATGGGTTCAGCCCACCCAGCATCGTAAGTGCAAAGAGCATATAGCCGCCAAAGCCCACATAGGCTTGCTGACCAACAGAGACGAGACCGGCATAACCCGCCATGAGGTTCCAAAGAGTGGCGAGGGACAGGTAGAGAAACAGCTCGCCCATCAGGCGCATGTCAGCCCGGCCTGCCCACCAGGGCGCTGCAATCAAAACAAGCACAGCAATAGCGGTCAGGATCGCAGCAACTCGCGCTGCCTTTGATGATCGAGATGCGGAATAATCTTGCAGATTCATCCAGAAACCCTCGGGAAGAGGCCGTTCGGACGAACGGCAAGAATGACAAGGAACGCGATATGTCCGGCAAGCACTTGCCAGCCCGGATCAATCTTGGCTCCGATGGTTTGCGCGACGCCAAGGATAACGCCGCCAATTAATGTACCCCAAAGGTTGCCAAGCCCACCGATGATAACGGCCTCAAAGCCAAAGATCAGGCGACCGCCACCAATCGAAGGATCAAAGCTTGTTCGAATACCAAGCAGAATACCGGCGATCGCTGTCACACCGAGGGCCAGCGCCATGGCCAAGCCAAAGATGTGCCGACGATTGAGACCCATGAGCTGGGCGATGTCTTGATTGTCCGAAACGGCCCGGAATGCACGTCCCAAAGCTGTATGATAGAAGGTCCATTGCAGCCCCCAGATCACCGCGATCGCAATCCCGAAGGTTAGTAGCGGTAGTATCCCGAGGGTCACACCACCTACTGCAACGCTGGCTGTTTCCAGTGCACCAGCGTTCAACGTTTGCGGGTCGGCCGTGTAGACCTCCAGCAATCCGTTCTGGATAATTACACTCAGCCCGAATGTCACAAGCAGCGGTGGAAGAATATCGTCGCCCAGAGTTTGGTTAAGCAGACCGCGTTGAAGGGCATACCCGATCAACGCCATGGCGGGAACGACAATCACCAACGCGGCAATCGGGTGCATCCCTGTCGCGGTCGTTACGGTCAGCCCGAGATAAGCGGCCAGCACGATCAAATCGCCATGGGCGATATTGACGAGCCGCATGACCCCAAAGATCAACGACAGACCCGCGGCAAACAGCGCGTATAACCCACCCAGCAGTGTTCCCTGCACGATAGCGTTCAGCCATTCCATATTATTCGATCCCGAAATACGCGCGTGAAATGTCTTCACGCGATACGGTGTCAGACGTGCTTTCCAGCGAAACGCGCCCCTCCTGCAGGCAGTAGACCCGGCTCGAGACCGACAGTGCCTTCGTTATGTCCTGCTCGACGATGATCGCACTCATGCCCTCACCGATAATGCCGGGCAAAGCGTCGTAGATGTCTTTGATGATGATCGGCGCGAGCCCGAGGCTGATTGTCCGTCTTCAGAGTTTTTCGGAGAGCTGAGGCGTTTTCGTAACGGAGGCTCTGGTTCGATTTCTGTTTGAGTTT
>NZ_JBXWOX010000050.1:0-5895 GCF_059611125.1 Ruegeria sp. CDSB029 | reverse complement strand
CTTCTGCCGTTGGCTAACCGGTCAGGGTGCTGCGGTAGCAGCCCGCATTCCTGCCATTCGCCGCAGGCGCGAAATCACGTGCTTTCCGAACAGGAAATCTGCGGACGAACCAGACTTTTGCGATTGGACATGGCGTGTCCGCTCAATGCCCGTCTCCGACATTGGCGTCAGGATGTCTGACAGCGCGCTAAACTTAATTTGAGTTCACGTTTCCCAAGGGGGATTTGCGCCAATCTCTGCGACGAGAAAGTCCATGAATACCCGCACTTTGGGGGACAATACGTTGGACTTGGGATAGATCAGCCACAAGACATTGTCCTCTGCGGCTTCAAAGTTTGGAAGAACCCGTATCAAACGGCGTGACTTCAGTTGGTCATGCACGCTCCATAGAGCGTTCAGGGAAATACCAGCCCCGGCCAACGTGGCGCGGACCTGGCTTTGACCGTCGTCGATTATCAATTGACCTTTGGCTGATGCGGGATCGAAAACGGCGTTCTCGCCTGCCGGCCCTGTCAATGGCCGCAGTTGGCGGTTTTGGAAAGCGATCAGGTGGTGGTTTTTTAGATCATCAGGTGTTTTCGGACTGCCGTGCATGTCCAGATAGTGGGGCGCAGCACAAAGTATGCGTCTGTCCTCGGCCAGCTTGCGACCCTTAAGGCTAGTGTCGACAAGTGGCGCGTTCCTAAGTGCAAGATCATAACTCCCTTCGATCAGGTCGAATTGCACATCTGACAGACGCAAGTCGAGCGTGAGGTCAGGGTGTTGGTCAAGAAACTTCGGCAGGATCGGAGCGATGTAGAGTTGCGCAAAGCTGCTTGGCGCGGCAAAGCGCAATGTGCCCTTGATCGCAGTTGTTTGCTTGCCCAGAGCCGCAAGGGCAGCTTCCTCCTGCGCGATGATCTCGCGCGCGAAGGGCAGGAAATCGGCACCTTCGACCGACAGTGACACTTTTCGCGTTGTGCGATGTAAAAGTTCGGAACCCAGGCTTTGCTCCAACTTGGCGAGCTTTGCGCTGGATACAGCCGGGGCCATACCCAATGCGCGCCCTGCCGCGCTGATGTTCAGCATTTCTGCGGCCCTTACGAACAATCGCAATGCGTCAGTATCAAGTCCCATTATATTGCAAACCCGAATTATCATTCCGTGAATGGGCAGTTTATATGTGTTTTGATCGGCGTTAAATCCTTCTCATCGCTTCAATACTGCATGGGAAGTAGGCGCACATGACGCGGACAGCCACAGTCAACTACCACGTACACAAGCCGCACCGGCAAGCTTTTGAACTGGATGCAGGCGGGATCGCTGGAAACCTGGTTTCCCCCGAACTTGCCTCCACAGCGGTTGCATTAGGGGACACCCGTGCGACGGCCAACTCCGTTACATTTGTGTCTGATGCTGTTGAATTCACGACGCTGAAAACGCAGGTTCGGGGTTTTGCAGGCGATGCCTGGAAACCGACTTACGATACTGAACTGACAGCGACGCTTTCGGACAGGCTGGGCGCGCGCGAGGTTGTGATTTTTGATCATACCGTTCGGATTGATGACCCAAGTGCGACGCGCAAACCTGCGCGCAATGTCCACAGTGACTACAGCAAGGATGGTGCAGAACAACGGCTTATCGACCTGCTGGGTGCTGAGGTCGCAGCGGAATGGGCGCAAGGTCACCATGCCTTTGTCAATGTGTGGCGTCCTGTCGAACAGCCGATCAATTCGGCCCCTCTTGGATTTGTTCGCCCGTCGTCGGTTGACCCGTCTGACTGGGTCCTGCTGGATCTGATCTATCCTGACCGCAAAGGGCAGATCATGGGGCTGGTGGGAAACCCCAGGCATGAATGGATCTACCAATCCAAGATGACGCCGGATGAGGTGGCGATTTTCAACATCTATGACAATCGAGGCCTGCCCTCGATTGCACATAGCGCCCTCGATATGGTCGAGGATCCAAACGTCGCCACCATTCGCAAAAGCATCGAGAGCCGCACTTTGGTGCGCTATTAAAGGAGGGCCAGATATGTTGGATAAAATGCAGCCGTCTGAGTTTGCCCAAATCAACGAGGCCTACAACAAGGTCTTTCGTCCCAGGCGCCTGAGCGTTGGCCTTGTGTTGCCGCTCGAAGCATACGCAGTCGGCGCAGAACCGACACTGCGGGGTCATCTGGAAGCGGCTCAGAAAGCTGAAGAACTCGGTTTTGCAGCACTGTGGCTACGCGACGTGCCGTTCAATGTCCCAAGCTTCGGTGATCCGGGGCAGGTTTTTGATCCATTTGTCTATCTGGGTGCGTTGGCAACGGTGACCAACCGGATAGCGCTTGGAACCTCGAGTGTGATCTTGCCATTGCGCCACCCCGCCCATGTCGCCAAGGCAGCAGCGACCGCAGATGTGCTCTCGGGTGGACGGTTGCTTATGGGTGTTGCGTCTGGTGATCGTCCCGCAGAGTACCCGGCGTTGAACCAGAGCTATGACGACCGGGGGGCTCGTTTCCGCGATAGCGTTGACTACATCCGTGCAGTTGGATCGGACTATCCCAAGCATGAATGCGTTCAGGGCATACTGTCTGGCGAGATAGACATCTTGCCAAAGCCACACGGCACACGACTACCGATGCTCATAACCGGTGGCAGCCAGCAATCGCCCGATTGGGTGGCGCAGAACGGCGACGGTTGGATGACCTATCCGCGCAATGCGTCCGCCCAAGGGCAGGTTATCGCGGATTACCGACGACGCGTTCGGGGGGCGGGCCAACCGGACAAGCCTGTCATGCAATCGCTTTATATCGATGTCGTTGCCGATCCCGCCGCACCTCCGCGCCCGATCCATCTCGGGTTTCAGTCTGGCACCGACTTCCTTCGCAGCTATCTGCACGAGATTGAAACGCTCGGGATCAATCATGTCGCGCTGAACCTAAGGTTCAACCAAGCATCTATCGATTCCACCCTCGAACATCTGGCGGACGTTGTGCTGCCTGACTTTTCCTAAAGGACAATACCTATGACCAAGACTATTCTTATCACAGGTTCAACCGACGGCATTGGATTGCTTACGGCAAAGAAACTGGCCGCCGAAGGGCACAAAGTGCTGTTGCATGGTCGCAGTGTTCCCAAGTTGGAGAGCGCAGCTGCCGAGGTTGGTGGGGATGTCGAAACCTATACCGCAGATCTGAGCGATCTGGGCGCGGTTCGAAAACTGACCGAAAAAATACGCACTAAGCATGCCAAACTTGATGTATTGATCAACAACGCAGGTGTGCTGAAAGCGCCGCAAACTGTGCTTGAGAACGGGCAGGACATCCGCTTTGTAGTGAACACGCTTGCGCCATATCTGCTGACCGAGTTGCTGCTGCCGATCATTCCTGTCGACGGGCGTGTCGTGAACCTGTCATCGGCAGCTCAGGCCCCGGTAAACACCAAGGCCATGCGAGGCAATTTGCCGATGGCCGATATGGAAGCATATGCTCAAAGCAAGTTGGCGATCACCATCTGGACACGAGAATGGGCCAAATCGCTATCCGGTGCGCAGGTTTTGGTCGCAGTAAATCCTGGATCGCTTTTGGCCTCAAAGATGGTGAAAGAGGGTTTTGGCTTAGCTGGTAACGATATGAATATCGGCGCAGATATCCTGATTGATGCGGCATTGGGCGAGCGGTTCGCTGACGCGTCGGGCGCCTATTTTGACAATGACAGTGGGGCATTCTCAGATCCACACGCGGCAGCACTCGACAGGGGCCACGCTGCCGACGTCATGAATACCATCAGAGAATTGGTTAACCAGACCAACTGACCCGCGCGGCGCTAAAACGCCACGCACTTCCACCTTTAACGCTCCCTTACCCCTCACGCGTGCAGCGTCGAGGCCCAAGAAAGGAATGCCTAATGAAATACGAGAACTTTCAAACCTTTGACGTAGCCGTTGAGAACGGTATCGCTACAGTGACATTCAACTTTGGCTCCGTGAATGTGCAGGGCCAGGAAATGCTGGCAGATCTCAACAGTCTGGCCATGCGCTTAGAGCGAGATCGCGACACCAAGGTCGTGATCTTTCAATCTGCTAACCCGGAAATCTGGGTCTGCCACTACGACACCGAACTGCTCAAGGACATGCCGACTGAGGCCGTATCGCGCGAGGATGCGCAGCTTTTGGATCTGCAATCCGTCTGCGAGCGGATCAGTAAGGTGCCGCAGGCAACCATCGCAAAGCTGGAAGGGTTTGCGCGCGGCGGCGGACATGAATTGGCATTGGCACTCGACATGCGCTTTGCCGCGCGGGGCAAGTACAAGTTCATGCAGATGGAGGTCGGAATGGGCATATTGCCCTGTGGCGGCGGTGCCTCGCGCATGGCGCGTCAAACCGGTCTTGGCAAAGCGCTTGAGATCATCCTGAGCGCGCAAGACTATGACGCAGATGATGCCGAGCGTTTGGGCACCATCAACAAGGCGTTGGAGTCGGATGAAATTGGTCCCTACGTGACCGCACTGGCCAAACGGATCGCAAAATTCCCGGCAGAGTCGATCAATGCCTGCAAGCAGATGGTCTACGAATCCATCGACAAACCAATTGATGCGGCGCTGAAGGCCGAAGCCTATTGGCTCTATCAGGCCACCAGCAAAACTCCGGCGGTCAAACGGTTCACCATCGCGGATGAACAAGGTTTGGAACACGACATCGAAAACCAGCGCAACTGGGGCGATCTTGTGATGCAGGTTCAGGACATCAACTGAGCTACCCTCCAACGCAATGGCCTCTTCCGGCGTGTGTTGTTGCGAGCCGCGCCATACAAAACTTCAAAAAGGTACATCCCAATGAAAGCACTGGTTCTTAACTCATACGGACCCGAAGCACCGTTCGAACTCACTGAACTGCCCGACCTTGTCGCAACTTCTGGACATGTCGTCGTCAAAGTGGCCGCTGTCAGCGTTAACACCGTCGACACGATGATCCGAAGCATGGGCGAGGATTTGCCTCTGTCCCCCGCCTTACCGGCGGTGCTTGGGATGGACTTTGCTGGCACAGTCGTCGCAATTGGCGATGGCGTGACAGATTTTGCCATAGGCGATGAGGTATACGGTTGCGCCGGCGGTTTGATGGACCTTCCGGGCTCTCTGGCAGAGTACATCAATGCAGATGCCCGCCTGATTGCACACAAACCCAAGACTTTGAGCATGCGCGAAGCCGCCGCGCTGCCTCTTGTCGGCATTACGGCCTACGAAGGGTTGACCAGAGCCAGTGTTGGCGAAGGGCAGACTGTTCTGGTTCAGGGCGGCGCGGGTGGGGTTGGTCATGTCGCGGTTCAAATCGCACGCCACCTTGGCGCAACCGTGTCCGCAACTGGTCGCGGTGCAGATCAGATGGCCTTGATTGAAGGACTTGGTGCGCGTCCCGTGGATTTCACAACGCAAAAAGTCGAGGACTATGTTGCCGAGCACACTGGTGGCGTAGGCTTCGATGTAGTGTTTGACAGCGTTGGTGGGCCAAACATGACAAACTCATTCGCCGCGGCCAAACTCAATGGTCAAGTTGCCTCGACGGTTGCGATGGTCGAGATTGATTTGACGCCTGTGCATTTCAAAGGCCTGTCTCTGCATGTCGTCTTCATGTTGATCCCGATGATGCACAATGTGGGACGGCAAACCCACGGTGACATCTTGCGGACACTAGCAGATCTGGCGGATGACGGCGCACTTAAACCGATTGTTGACGAACAGACGTTCGGGTCGGCCGATGTCGGCGCAGCTTACGCCCACCTTACGAATAGATCTGCGGTCGGAAAAGTCGTCGTGGAATTGTGATAAGTTTCGGCTGAGATTGGTGCGCGGAAAATGACCTTGCGCACCAACTCAGTTTGAGTTGCAATTGATGTCGACTATACAGTGCTTAGCTGACCTTCGTGCAAATTGC
>NZ_JBXWOX010000049.1:0-5913 GCF_059611125.1 Ruegeria sp. CDSB029 | reverse complement strand
CGGCTTTTGATTGGTGAGGCTGATAATATCAGGCCTCGTTTGCCCAAGGAGAGCGACCACCGCGATCACACCATGTCGTTCGACCAAATCGCAGCATCCGTCACTATGGGCTCGAAGCGGTCAGTCGGCAAGTTTTTCTGAGCGCCTGCTGCGCGGACGAAGTTGCCGTTCGACAACCCAGCTCAAAACGCTCTAGGAACTCTTTCGAAGTTTGGCAGCGCGAGCACTTGGCGGCTGTCTTCCCAGATTATTTTACCCGGAGTTCTCGTTCTTATTTCGCGAATCTCACACCCCGCAAGAGTTAGAACGGCTGCCAGTTCGCGCGCCCGTACAACAACGCTACCAGCCTCACGACGGAAAAATTTGGCATCTTCCCGAAACCAAAACAGCGACCTTCTAACGTCGGGTGTGCGAACCTTTCCCTTGAGCCGGGGATAGGTTAACCCGCCACCGCCATCTGCGCTGAACCAGTAGAATGCTTCTTCATGTGCTCTCTGAATGCTCCCTTTCTGCTTAGAAAAATCAACATGGTCGCGGGCCGCAAACATACCGAGTTCTGCGTTGATATTGGGATGAGGTCTATTGCTGACAAAACGGACAAACATACTGGAAAGGTAGTTGTGATACTTCCGTAAGATCAAGCACATCTGCACGTAGCTTTGGGTTCCCTGCTGCCATTCTCTGCCGCTAGTATCTACCAACGGTAAGAGCCCAAAGCGGTCGCGCTTTCTTGATGGAACCCCTTTGCTCTAACTACCGGGCTGACATTGCTCTTTCTACAAGCTAGCTTCCAACAAGCGGGGAGAGAAACATGGAAAAGAGGCTTGCTGCGGTGCTGGCGGCTGATGTCGCCGGATACTCGGCGTTGATGGATCAGGATAGGGACGGAACACTCAAAGCGCTCAAGGCTTTCCGTGAGGATCATCTAATACCCGCTTTAGCAGCCCATGATGGGCGACTGGTCAAAAGCATGGGCGACGGATGGATTGTTGAGTTTCGCTCCGCATCAGCCGCGACAGAATGCGCGATTGCTGTTCAGATTGCTGACCGACCACAGGAAATCCAAATCCGCATCGGCATACATACCGGGGAAGTCGTTTCGGAAGGTGATGACATATTCGGTGACGGTATCAACATAGCTGCCCGTCTCGAGGCATTAGCGGAACCGGGGCAAATATTGATTTCAGACACCGCACATAACAGCCTAGACAGGAATGCCGCCGCCTCGTTCTCTGGCGGCCAGCAGGCCGAATTGAAGAACATTGCCCGCCCCGTTGGCGTGTGGCAGTGGCCTGTCGGTTCGGCGGCTACAAGTCCAACTGTCAAATCGGAGAAACCCGGTATTGCTGTGCTGCCGTTTGACAATATGTCTGGCGACACTGAACAAGAGTTTTTCGCCGATGGGATTACCGAGGACATCATAACTGAGTTGTCTCGGTTTCGTTGGTTGATGGTCGTGGCGCGAAACTCGTCTTTTACATTCAAAGGAAAGAGCACTGACATTCGCGAAGTCGGGCAGGTGCTCGGCGTGAGATATGTGCTTGAAGGGTCTGTAAGGCGCGCGGGTCAGCGTCTGCGGATAACAGGACAGTTAATTGATGCAGAGAATGGCAGCCATATTTGGGCCGATCGTTTCGATGGGATGCTGGATGATGTTTTTGACCTTCAAGATCAGGTCACACAGGAAGTTGTCACGGCAATCGAACCGTCCGTTCGCCATGCCGAGACGGTCCGCGCTCGGGCGAAACCGACAGAAAACCTCGACGCGTATGAACTTTATCTCCAGGCTCAGTCACATTTTCACCTGCTGACCGACGAAGACAACCGTGAGGCTATTCGCCTTACACGTCTGGCGTTGGAGCGCGATCCTGATTATTCGTCGGCAGCTGGATTGCTTGCGTGGCTGCATATCCAAAGGATGGTACAGGGACTTAAGCCGATTGATGAAGGGCCTAAAGCAGCCGTAACCGCAGCAGAACGTGTGTTGTTAAGTGACCGCGCGGATGGAATCGCGTTGGCTTACGCCGCACACTCAATCTCTATGCTTGCACAAGACTTGCCGCGAGCTCGCGCAGTTTTCAAACAAGCACTAGCCGAAAATCCAAATGCTGCGACCGTTCACATGCTCGCTGGCATCAATCTGAATTTTCTCGACAGACCCGAAGAAGCCCTCGAACACGCGACACACTCGATCAATCTCAGTCCGAAAGATCCGATGCGGCACGCAGCCTATGTAGGGCAAGCCTCCGCATTTTTCCAACTTGGCCGCTATGCTGAAGCTGTAGAGGCCAATCGAAACGCCTTGGCCATTAGGGCGAAATTCGTGATTACTCATCTCATGCTCATCGCATCCTTGGCTCAAAACGGAGACCTTGAGTCAGCAAGGGCTGCGGTATCTGAACTGAAGGAACTTCGTCCGGATCTCGACATTAAAGAACAAACGAAGCTCCCCATATTCAGCGTTCCCGAATGCTCGGAGCAATGGCGGGATGGATGGCTAAAAGCAGGCCTTCCAATCTGAGAAAGCAAAGTTAAGCAGGCGACCCAATCCGGCGGCTTCGTCCGCATAGCAGACCTTGGCTCCTTATTGTTGACTTCGAATGTCCGCTCCGAGCCCAAAGCTGCCGTTCCCGGTCTATTTGACTGCTGCGTTTGCATTCGTCGGGTTTGTCGACCATTGCAGACCTTCGAGGTTTAGTTGGCGAATTCACAGGACGCAAACAAAGTGTGAATTCGCCGCGCCCGCCCCAACGGCAGCAATCCGCACATTGCGTCTGCAGCGAAAAGCAGCACGGTTAGAAGTCTGCCAATCGCTGCAAGTGGTCGGCTGTTCCGAAAGTTCAATGACGACACGCAATGGTTATTCGACCAGACAGGTTAACCTTTCTTCCGCCTGCGCCGTCCTGCCAGAACACCCGATTCAAGGATGATGCTGGAGACAAGGTGTTCGCGCCGATAGGCCATAATATGCACGCCTGAGACGCCCACAATCTCGCGCAGTTGCTGGATCAGCTCGATGCATATTTTCTTGCCCTCATCCGAAGGGTTTTGCGCCACCTCCAACCGGTCGATGATGGCATCGGGGATGTGAATGCCCGGCACGTTGCTGCGCATCCACCGCGCCGCCTTGGCCGAGGCGAGAGGGCCGACCCCGGCGATGACAAACACGCGCTTGTCCATGCCGGCATCACGCACCCGCTCCATGAATGCCTCAAAGAGGGGAATGTCAAAAATATAGTTGGTCTGGATGAAATCGGCCCCGGCCTCGACCTTTTTGGTCAGGCGGTCCGCACGCCACTCATAAGGTGGGATGCACGGGTTTTCTGCCGCCCCGAGGAACAGCTGCGGTGGGCTGGACAGTTTTCGTCCCGACAGAAACACACCTTCGTCGCGCATTGTGCGCAGGGTGCGCAGCAGGTTGAGGCTATCAAAATCGAACACCGGTTTCGCGCCGGGCTGATCGCCCACGCCCACGCCATCGCCCGTCAAGCAAAGCACGTTACTGACACCCAGCGCGGCAGCCCCCAAAACATCGCCCTGAATGGCGATGCGGTTCCGGTCGCGGCAGGAAATCTGGTAAACCGGAGAATAGCCCGCGCGGGTCAGCAGAGCGCAAATGCCGATGGAGGACATATGGCAATTGGCCCCCGATGCGTCGGTGGCATTGATCGCATCCGCGACCTCTCCCAAGGGCTGGGCCGCATCAAAAACATCCGCCGCATTGGCGCTGTCGGGCGGGTTCAATTCAGCCGTCACGGCAAAGCGGCCCGAGCGCAAAACACGCTCAAGCCGACTGTGAGAGACATGACCCTCAGGCGGCTTGGCATAGGGCAGCAGGGTGTTTTCGATGGGTGAGGTATCGCTCATGTGCCGCGCCCCGAGGTCGTGGCCTTGGGTGGCTCGTCTGCCAGAGGAGCCGAGCTTGGTTCCTGCAATCGTGCCTCTGGAAAGGCGTCAGCAAGGGCCATGCGGGCCGCATCCCGTTTTTCCCGGTTCAGTGTCGCCATTTCGCGGCTTACGCGCAACCACGAGGAAGAGCCTTGCAGACTACGATCGACAGGTGGCAAAACCTCCCTGATCTTCGCGGCCCCGTCTTTCATGTGGCTGGCCCCGTCCCAGCCCAGCGCCCAAACGCACTTCATTTCAGGCTTCACCTCGCAATACCCTCCCTGCCGCACCCCGCCACAGGGGCCATTGCGCAGCTGTTTGGGGCAGTTCATCGGACAGGACATGCCGGTTGAGGACAACACGCATTGGCCGCACATTTTGCAATCGAAAAGAAGTGTCTTCACTCCCTTCTCGAAAAGGGCAATCGGGCGCTCGACACGGTTGTAGCCAATTTTTGCGATAAGGGGGTCCAGCGCCACCATGACCTGCTCGACACGCTTGTAGATCCATTCAAATGTGCGTGCGTGGCGAGTGGCAAAAAGTCGGACACGGTACATAGATTAGTTCCTTGTGGAGGCTTGACCTTAGCACGGGTCGACGACTTTCTATACGTAATGTAGAGCTTACATATCACTGCCGCCCAATCCCACCCGACGTAAAGCACACTGACCCGGTAACTGACATTGGTTCCGAGTGCAGCATTCGTTACTAAGGGCTCGCTGCCGACTTTCTCTGCAGTGAGACTGAACAAGGATTTTGAGCCCTAAGCCGTCGTTGCAACGTCGCTGGGATGCCGCACGTGCAGCCGGCCGCTAGGGCCCCTAAGCTGACATTCGATTGGTCTCGACGAGACCGCAACCAGAGTCGATTGATTGACTGCCAACAAATTGGAAGTAGGGTGGCCAAAAGTAAGCAGGAGATCAGTTTGGCTTACCAAGACAGAGACGAACCGTTTGAGGATTTGGAACCAACCGAAGAAGGGGAGAGTTCCAATGTTACGGCTGCGGAGTTCGCTTCACTTCTGATCTCGCCGACCGACTGGACCATCGAGACGCTGTACCGACAAATAGGCAGTCAAATTAATTTATCCCCGAGTTTCAACGGCGAAATGTATGGTCCCCCAAGGCTAAAATTAGCTTTATCGAGTCTCTCTTTCTCGGAATTCCCATTCCACAGATTTTGCTTTCGGCCAGTGGTGGCAGCAGTAAGTCCTTTTTGGTATTGGACGGCAAACAAAGACTGCTGACCATAAAAGAGTTCATAGATGGGGAATTTCCTAGTGGGCAAAAGTTCCGGCTAAAAAACCTACGAGTCTTGTCTGATCTTGAGGGTCAGACTTGGGAAGAAATCGAACAAAACGACGATTGGCGATTTGAACTCCTCAACCAAACTCAAAGAACAGCGGTAATACGAGGTTGGGAAGATGACAGAATACTCTACGAGATATTTCATCGCCTGAATTCAGGCTCCGTGAAGTTGTCTCCTATGGAGCTGCGGATGTCGCTGTACCCAGGGGATTTTCTGAAGTTCATCATTCAATGGACAGACCAAGTCGGTCCCTTGCATCAACTAATTTCTAAGAAAAGTCCTGACCCACGCATGAACGATGTCGAGCTAGCTGCTCGGTTTCTGGCTTTTTCTGATCCGGATCTGGTCTACGCCGGTGATCTAAAAAAATTTCTCGATGAGTTATGCACTCGATACAACAGCTCGTTCGCCGATGACGAAAGCGAAGTTGAAGTAGTTAGCTCTCGTTTGTCTAAAATGAACGAAGCCATCGCCGCGGGTATTCAGATTTTCCCCGAAAAGAAATTTTGTCGAAAGTTCGTCGATGGTGAATATGAAAGCAGGTTCAATAGAGCGCTTTTTGATGTCCTTGTTGGAGCATTGGCAAATCAGGGGGTTCGCACGTGGGCGCTTGAAAACTCGTCGGATTTTGTTGCGGGATTCTGAGCCTCCCCCACTGAACTGGTCCACCGTTATGTTTAGGAAACGGAGGACCACGAATGGCAAACAAGAGACCGA
>NZ_JBXWOX010000048.1:0-5983 GCF_059611125.1 Ruegeria sp. CDSB029 | reverse complement strand
CCCCTTCACCGGCGCTGCTGAGGCGGTGCTGACGGGTCGGAGAGACGGCCGGACGGGTTGGAGAGACAGCCGGACGCATCGGAGAGACGGTGGGCATCTTAGGGAATGATTTAGGCGGGCGCGCTGATGTTATTGGCGCAACGGTCTGATTTTTGGCTCTGGGTGTTATGTTCTTTGACATTGATGGATAACTGAAGAGATATGTGGGCGGTTTGGTTCGTTTCGACGGATTGAATGTCTGTATATCGCGCTGGTAGGGCTTCGGCTCGATGATCCAGTGTCAGCTTCACTGTTTGAGTGGTTCACTGATTTCTTAGGAAGTCTGTGTACATCAAACAGAAGACTTCATCAGGATTAGCCTCCTGATGAGATGTGCAGAGGTTCGAACGTCAAGGATAAGCAGCAATGCTTTTCAACTTGAGAGTTTGATCCTGGCTCAGAACGAACGCTGGCGGCAGGCTTAACACATGCAAGTCGAGCGCACCTTCGGGTGAGCGGCGGACGGGTTAGTAACGCGTGGGAACATACCCTTTGGTACGGAATAGCCTCTGGAAACGGAGAGTAATACCGTATGAGCCCTTCGGGGGAAAGATTTATCGCCAAAGGATTGGCCCGCGTTAGATTAGGTAGTTGGTGGGGTAATGGCCTACCAAGCCTACGATCTATAGCTGGTTTTAGAGGATGATCAGCAACACTGGGACTGAGACACGGCCCAGACTCCTACGGGAGGCAGCAGTGGGGAATCTTGGACAATGGGGGCAACCCTGATCCAGCCATGCCGCGTGAGTGATGAAGGCCTTAGGGTCGTAAAGCTCTTTCGCCTGTGAAGATAATGACGGTAGCAGGTAAAGAAACCCCGGCTAACTCCGTGCCAGCAGCCGCGGTAATACGGAGGGGGTTAGCGTTGTTCGGAATTACTGGGCGTAAAGCGCACGTAGGCGGACTGGAAAGTTGGGGGTGAAATCCCAGGGCTCAACCCTGGAACTGCCTCCAAAACTATCAGTCTAGAGTTCGAGAGAGGTGAGTGGAATTCCGAGTGTAGAGGTGAAATTCGTAGATATTCGGAGGAACACCAGTGGCGAAGGCGGCTCACTGGCTCGATACTGACGCTGAGGTGCGAAAGTGTGGGGAGCAAACAGGATTAGATACCCTGGTAGTCCACACCGTAAACGATGAATGCCAGTCGTCGGGTAGCATGCTATTCGGTGACACACCTAACGGATTAAGCATTCCGCCTGGGGAGTACGGTCGCAAGATTAAAACTCAAAGGAATTGACGGGGGCCCGCACAAGCGGTGGAGCATGTGGTTTAATTCGAAGCAACGCGCAGAACCTTACCAACCCTTGACATCCTAGGACCGGCCCAGAGATGGGTCTTTCACTTCGGTGACCTAGTGACAGGTGCTGCATGGCTGTCGTCAGCTCGTGTCGTGAGATGTTCGGTTAAGTCCGGCAACGAGCGCAACCCACATCCTTAGTTGCCAGCAGTTCGGCTGGGCACTCTAGGGAAACTGCCCGTGATAAGCGGGAGGAAGGTGTGGATGACGTCAAGTCCTCATGGCCCTTACGGGTTGGGCTACACACGTGCTACAATGGCAGTGACAATGGGTTAATCCCAAAAAACTGTCTCAGTTCGGATTGGGGTCTGCAACTCGACCCCATGAAGTCGGAATCGCTAGTAATCGCGTAACAGCATGACGCGGTGAATACGTTCCCGGGCCTTGTACACACCGCCCGTCACACCATGGGAGTTGGTTCTACCCGACGACGCTGCGCTAACCTTCGGGGGGCAGGCGGCCACGGTAGGATCAGCGACTGGGGTGAAGTCGTAACAAGGTAGCCGTAGGGGAACCTGCGGCTGGATCACCTCCTTTCTAAGGATGTATCTAGTTAGATTTGTTCGCAAATCTCGTGATACACTTAGCAGAAGATCAACAAACAAAGTTGATCAAACTCATGGACCGAGCCGTCCTCATATCTCTTCAGAACACATCAGGCCGACCGGCCTGTCTGGGTCGGTAGCTCAGGTGGTTAGAGCGCACGCCTGATAAGCGTGAGGTCGGAGGTTCAAGTCCTCCTCGACCCACCAACTCACTTTCGGTGAAGCCGAAAAGTGAGAGGCGGCAGTGCATTCATCTTGGATGAATGTCACGAGAGCCACTTTATGGGGCCTTAGCTCAGCTGGGAGAGCGCCTGATTTGCATTCAGGAGGTCAGGAGTTCGATCCTCCTAGGCTCCACCATTTACCTTCGATTTGACCGTTAAGCACCATTTTGGTTCTTCACCGTCCAATCGGACGTCGCTTCTTCGGAAGCTTTGACATCGTTTAGAGAGAAATCAATCAACACTGTTTGATCGTGCCGAGTGTGGCATTGATCTCGGTCGTTCTTATCTTCGGATAAGCGGCGCAGTTTGGGTCTAGCCGGCCCTGTCTGCGTATCCCGATCGAAACGAACAGAGTTGTCCAAGTCTAATATACTAACCCGAGCGACCTGCGTTGATCAGCTGCACGGCTGAGAGACCATATGGGGTTGCTCATTTGTCCTCGTCCAAGTGGCGGGGGCGGGAAATGTATGTTTTTGGTTCAGAAGAACAGATGACCTTTAGTTACCAGCTGGGTCATCGTGATTGATTTGATTACTGGCGCAGCTTCGGTTGTGTGCGGTCAAACGCACTCAAGTAGCCGAATAGGCGGTAGTGCAAATATCAAGTCTTTCTTTTTCTGGATCAAATCAAGCGCGAGAAGGGCGTTTGGTGAATGCCTTGGCAGCAAGAGGCGATGAAAGACGTGATACTCTGCGATAAGCCATGGGGAGCTGAGAATAAGCTTTGATCCATGGATTTCTGAATGGGGCAACCCACTTGAAAGCTCTCTATTGTTATCCTCTGGATGATCAATAGGTGGCTTAATCAAGTATTTATGACCTGAATACATAGGGTTATAAAGGCAAACCCGGGGAACTGAAACATCTAAGTACCCGGAGGAAAGGAAATCAATTGATACTCCCCTAGTAGCGGCGAGCGAACGGGGACCAGCCGAGCCAGATGAGTGAGAAGAACATGTTGGGAAGCATGGCCATAGCGGGTGACAGCCCCGTATTCTAAGCTCTGATGGACGTATTAAGTAGGGCGGAACACGTGAAATTCTGTCTGAAGATCGGAGGACCACCTTCGAAGGCTAAGTACTCCTTGCTGACCGATAGTGAACCAGTACCGTGAGGGAAAGGTGAAAAGCACCCCGACGAGGGGAGTGAAACAGTACCTGAAACCGAACGCCTACAATCAGTCGGAGGCTCCTTGCGAGCTGACGGCGTACCTTTTGTATAATGGGTCATCGACTTGGTCTCACGAGCAAGCTTAAGCCGTTAGGTGTAGGCGTAGCGAAAGCGAGTCTTAATAGGGCGCATGAGTTCGTGGGATCAGACCCGAAACCGAGTGATCTAGGCATGGCCAGGTTGAAGGTAAGGTAACACTTACTGGAGGACCGAACCCACATCCGTTGAAAAGGATCGGGATGAGCTGTGCCTAGGGGTGAAAGGCCAATCAAACTCGGAGATAGCTGGTTCTCTGCGAAATCTATTTAGGTAGAGCGTCATCCGAATACCCCGGGGGGTAGAGCACTGGATGGGTAATGGGGCCCCACAGGCTTACTGATCCTAACCAAACTCCGAATACCCGGGAGTACTAGATGGCAGACACACTGCGGATGCTAACGTCCGTAGTGGAGAGGGAAACAACCCTGACCTACGACTAAGGCCCCCAATTCATGGCTAAGTGGGAAAGCAGGTGGGACGACCAAAACAACCAGGAGGTTGGCTTAGAAGCAGCCATCCTTTAAAGATAGCGTAACAGCTCACTGGTCTAAATAAGTTGTCCTGCGGCGAAGATGTAACGGGGCTCAAGCCATGAGCCGAAGTCTAGGGATGCGTAAGCATCGGTAGCAGAGCGTAGTGTGACATAGTCTCATTCCTCCTTCATGCCTTCGGGCAGATTGGAGGAGAGAGGCTTTCGATGAAGCCGGGGCGTGAGCCATCCGGTGGAGAGATCACTAGTGAGAATGATGACATGAGTAGCGACAAAGAGTGTGAGAGACACTCTCGCCGAAAGTCCAAGGGTTCCTGCTTAAAGCTAATCTGAGCAGGGTAAGCCGGCCCCTAAGCCGAGGCCGAAAGGCGTAGGCGATGGGAACTAGGTTAATATTCCTAGGCCGTGGAGTGGTGACGGATCTCAGGTGTAGTTCATCCTTATCGGATTGAATGGGCTGCTGAGAGGTTCCTGGAAATAGCCCTCCTATAAGACCGTACCCTAAACCGACACAGGTGGACTGGTAGAGCATACCAAGGCGCTTGAGAGAACGATGTTGAAGGAACTCGGCAAAATACCTCCGTAAGTTCGCGAGAAGGAGGCCCGGTTCCTAGGCAACTAGGGGCTGGGGGCACAAACCAGGGGGTGGCGACTGTTTATTAAAAACACAGGGCTCTGCGAAGTCGCAAGACGACGTATAGGGTCTGACGCCTGCCCGGTGCCTGAAGGTTAAAAGGAGAGGTGAGAGCCTTGAATTGAAGCCCAGGTAAACGGCGGCCGTAACTATAACGGTCCTAAGGTAGCGAAATTCCTTGTCGGGTAAGTTCCGACCTGCACGAATGGCGTAACGACTTCCCCGCTGTCTCCAACATCGACTCAGCGAAATTGAATTGCCTGTCAAGATGCAGGCTTCCCGCGGTTAGACGGAAAGACCCCGTGCACCTTTACTACAGCTTCGCACTGGCATCAGGATTGTGATGTGCAGGATAGGTGGTAGGCTTTGAAGCAGGAACGCAAGTCCCTGTGGAGCCTCCCTTGAGATACCACCCTTCGCACTCTTGATGTCTAACCGCGGTCCGTTATCCGGATCCGGGACCCTGCGTGGCGGGTAGTTTGACTGGGGCGGTCGCCTCCTAAAGCGTAACGGAGGCGCGCGAAGGTTGGCTCAGAGCGGTCGGAAATCGCTCGTTGAGTGCAATGGCAGAAGCCAGCCTGACTGCGAGACTGACAAGTCGAGCAGAGTCGAAAGACGGCCATAGTGATCCGGTGGTCCCGAGTGGAAGGGCCATCGCTCAACGGATAAAAGGTACGCCGGGGATAACAGGCTGATACTGCCCAAGAGTCCATATCGACGGCAGTGTTTGGCACCTCGATGTCGGCTCATCTCATCCTGGGGCTGGAGCAGGTCCCAAGGGTACGGCTGTTCGCCGTTTAAAGAGGTACGTGAGCTGGGTTTAGAACGTCGTGAGACAGTTCGGTCCCTATCTGCCGTGGGTGTAGGAGACTTGAGAGGAGTTGCCCCTAGTACGAGAGGACCGGGGTGAACGATCCACTGGTGGACCAGTTGTCGTGCCAACGGCAGTGCTGGGTAGCTATGATCGGACAGGATAACCGCTGAAGGCATCTAAGCGGGAAGCCCCCCTCAAAACAAGGTCTCCCTGAGGGCCGTGGAAGACCACCACGTCAATAGGCCGGAGATGTAAGCGCAGTAATGCGTTCAGTTGACCGGTACTAATCGCCCGATAGGCTTGATTTGATCCAGTAATGGAAAGACAAATCAAAAACATACACCTCAGTAAACATGGATAACTTCGCAGCAAAACGCTGCGGTGTTGATTGACATAACTACCGAGTGGCAGCGCGCATTTGCATGCAAATACGCTGCCTGCCACCCGTCGCTTTTGCTCCGCAAAAGCCGACGTGGGGATTTTCCTCGGTTTGGTGGTCATAGCGCAAGTGAAACACCCGGTCCCATCCCGAACCCGGAAGTTAAGCACTGCCGCGCCAATGGTACTTGGGCTTAAGCCCCGGGAGAGTAGGTCACCGCCAAACCTAGAAAAATCCCAAAATCTCTCTAACGATATCGCACTTATTCGACCCTGTCGCGGGATGGAGCAGCCCGGTAGCTCGTCAGGCTCATAACCTGAAGGTCGTAGGTTCAAATCCTACTCCCGCAACCA
>NZ_JBXWOX010000047.1:0-8916 GCF_059611125.1 Ruegeria sp. CDSB029 | reverse complement strand
GAAAATGCCAACCACGGTTTTCATAACGACAGCACGCCTCGTTATGACGAGGAAATGGCAAACCTAGCCTGGGACCGAACCATTGATTGGTTCAACACCTATCTGAGGTAATTGGTGCAAGCTACGAAATAAGTCATGCGTTGATATCGCTTCATGGCAATCCACGGTTCATCTTGGCCAAGCCCTCAGAGGCCCTAGAAATCTGACTTTCGCAGTCAGCGTGTCCGCGACCAGGTCTTGGCCTACTGCCCCAACCATTGGGTGTTTTTTAGAGTCGAAACGATTGGAAAATATTGTCGAAGCGGATTTAGGTGAAACGATCCATCGTTAGGTGTTTAGCTCATCTGCGGGTTAAGCGCATTATCACTTTAATGCCGCTGATAGCAGCCGTTAATCATGTGTTCGGAGAAAGGCTCCTCTTAGATTGAATTAACCAATTCTATATTCACCAACCGCTACCAGATTTTTGATCGAGGTGCCCAGTCAGTTCTGTTTGAAACTCGGCTGGGCTTTTAAAAAGTCACAGCAGATTGGATCGGATAAACTTGGACAACTGCGATCGTTTCTATAAGAAGTTAGCCGTTCCTTTGGTCTTATTCAGAATCCCGAAACCGCCGCGCGAGATAATCCACAAACGCGCGGGTTTTTGGTGCCAGGTTCCGCCTTTCGGCAAACATTACGACAATATCTGTGCTGGGTGGTGCATACTCCGGCATGACGTGGACAAGTTCGCCGGAGCTAAATTTAATGTTTGCCATATAGCAGGGCAACCGTGCGATCCCGATGCCAGCAAGAGCGGCTCGAAAGACGACATCGGTGCTGTTTCCCTCAAAACTGCCCGTTGCTTCAAATTTCTCGCCTGCGTTCGGTTCGATATTGTTCCAAACGTTCCGCTGGCTTCTCCCAGCAATTCTCAAGCAATTGTGCTCAGACAATTCGGCAAAATTCGACGGTGTTCCAGAACGCTCAAGGTATTCAGGTGAGGCACAAAGTACCCTTCGGCTTTGCATAATGCGCCTGATGAACATATCTGGATTCTTGCGTTGTTCCGCAAAGCAGATCGCCGCATCGAACCCTTCACTCCGAAGATCAATTTCTCGGTCGGTCAGATCCAAAGACATTTGAACCTCGGGGTTCTGTTTCATGAACTCTGGCAGGGCAGGAATCAGTTGGGACTTACCGAATGCAACAGTGGATGCGATCCTGAGTTCTCCGCGTGGGACACCGTCGAAGCTGTGGATCATCGCTTTGGCCTCATTGAATTTGTCGGCCATCGCTTTGCATTTTTCATAGAAATCTTGGCCTTCTCGCGTCGGAGAGACACCCGTTCTGGTGCGATTGAGAAGGCGGTAGTGCACCTGATCTTCAAGTAACCCGATCTGCTTACTTACTGCTGATGGGGTCTGCCCCATTGATCTAGCAGCCGCAGAGATGCTGCCCTGCTCGACAACCGTCGTAAAGATTAGCATTTGCGCAGAAATGTCCATGTCGTGACCTTTGTTGTTCCAATATGGCATGGGGTCTTTGCCAAATTGTCGAATTGTGAGCGCTACCAAATACCCTTATCTCTGCATTGCAGCATAAATACTGCATTGCAGCAACGGACGAGGCAATATCATGGCAATTACTCGATCAAACAGCGGGCTAGATGTCGTTTTCGAAGCTGGCCGCACGTTCTTTCATCAAAAACTGGACGCGATACGCAGGGCACAGGCCAAACGCAGGGTTTTTCGCGCAACGTATTATGAGCTCTCGGTGCTATCTGACCGCGACCTGACAGATCTGGGCATTCCGCGCAGTAGCATCAAAAGACTTGCTATGGAGGCTGCATATGGCTGCTAACACCCAAACGGCTGGTATCGATCGTGGTCACGCCATTGCTCTATCAATCAGCTTCCTGGCGAGGATCGGAGCCACGGCAAATGCGGCCTTTAAGGCGCTTCAAACGGCCCGGATGCTTTCCACTCTTTCGAATATGAACGACCATCAGCTCGCTCAGATCGGAATCTCGCGATCCGATATCCCAGAATATGCCGCAAAATTGATGGCTAACGAATAGCGAAGTAGACCCTCAGAACAAAAGATTGAACGGAATTTGCTGGTCCTCACTCCTCCCAGAGTAAGCCAGCAAGAGCGGCGGCGAAAAAGCCAACAGGGAGCGCCAACGCAAAGGGCCAGTATTTTCACCTCCTCCCGAAAATGCTGGCCCAAACCACCCTGCCAAGCAGGAGCCGCGAAAGATGAGAGGCAGGAGAACATCACGAGACCCGATCGTTCGTCGTCTCCGTTTCGGCGATCAAGATAGCATCTGTGATCATTTTCTTCGATTGGATGACCAGACTCGGCGCGCACGATTTTGTGGAACCGTTTCTAATAAAGGGGTTTTGGGTTATGCGCAGAATGTCCTTCGGTACGACAGTATCATTTGTGGAGCGTTTATCTCTGGGCAATTGAGGGGCCTTGTGGAACTGCGCGGTATCTTTCAGTCATGGCAATCAAAGACCGAAGCCGCCTTCTCCGTGGAGGCCGAGTGGCAAGGTGTTGGCATTGGTGACGCTTTGTTTCAACAGATGTTCGCAATGGCACAGAACAGAGGTGTCAGGACAATCCAAATGATGTGCCTGCAGGAAAACCACCACATGCGCTATCTTGCTGCGAAACATAACGCGCGGTTTGTAGCTGACGCGGATATTGTTGAAGCAATCTTGCATCCCAACTGGCCTACGCCAACGTCAATTGCTATTGAGATCATCGCGGAAACTAGGGCACACTCACATCTGCTCTTCACTTAAACGACCAGTAGCACGCTGCGCATTACTGCCGTTTGAATGGGCTTTAGTGAATGACCCTTTTCCGCCCGACGTGCTGAAAACCATTCTCCGCATTGGGCTCTGTACGGTCACTCTTCAAACCACATCGCATGTCCAGTTTGCGGGCTAAGACGCACAATGGTTGTCAGCTAGTTAGCAGTAGTTGATTTGCATCCTGAGTAGTTCGAACTACTTGGTCAACAAGTGTTGCACCACCAGCACTTAGCCCCATCCAAGTTTAGCGATGTTGCTGGTCCCCGGCAGCCTGTTAGCCAAACTTGGTGGGGCTTTCTAGCGAGATGAAAATTCCTAAATCCCATCATTTCAACGACCGCTCCAGCCTTGGTGCCGATGTTAAGTGAATTACACTCAACGAATGCTTGGCGGAAAAAGCAGGCCAAGTCGAATAGCCGCGATGATCGCAACTGAGATTTGCACTTGCGTCCTTAGGGGCTTTGCCGATGGTGATTAACGCGCCCTGTTCAATTCAAGACCGGTCACTTAGCTTGAGCAGACACCACAATGAGGATGATTTATGACGGACAAATTTGACTTCGAAAATAGCTGGCAACCCTCCCAGCGGTATCCAGACCCATCCGTTGTGGCGTTCGATCCGCGGTTTGATAAATACAGGCTGCCGTTGGCCGGCGTAGAACGATTGGCAACTGGTTGTCGCTGGTGTGAAGGGCCAGTCTGGTTCGGTGACGGGCGATATCTGCTATGGAGTGATATTCCGAATAACCGGATCATGCGCTGGGACGAGGTTACCGGACAGTCATCGGCGTTTCGTCAGCCCTCGAATTTTGCCAACGGTCAGACCCGGGACAGGCAAGGTCGCCTGATTACGTGCGAGCACGGTGGACGACGGGTTACGCGCACAGAATATGATGGGTCAATCACTGTGCTAGCCGATAGCTTTGACGGAAAGCGTCTCAACTCGCCCAATGATGTGATCGTCAAATCAGACGGCAGTGTCTGGTTCACGGATCCACCGTTTGGCATCTCGGGCAACTACGAAGGTCATCGCGCCGAACCAGAGTTAGGCCAGAACGTATACCGACTGGACCCCGACACCGGAAAACTGAAAGTCGTAGCCGATGACATTCTGGGACCAAACGGCTTGGCCTTCAGCCCCGATGAGACCGTGCTCTACATTGTTGAATCGCGTGGTGAACCGTCTCGAAAGATACTAGCTTATGACGTGAACACAGATGGTGCCTCGATCCAGAACAAGCGTGTGCTAATCGATGCAGGTTCTGGCACGCCAGATGGATTCCGCGTGGATGTGGATGGCAACCTCTGGTGCGGTTGGGGTATGGGTGATGCCGAACTGGACGGAGTGATGGTCTTTGACCCTGATGGAACTCCAATAGGTCGCATCGCTTTGCCTGAACGATGTGCCAATCTCTGCTTTGGAGGCCGTGCCAACAGCCGACTTTTCATGGCAGCAAGCCATTCTGTGTACGCCCTCTATGTCAACGTCGCTGGTATGGCGGGAGGCTAAATCTGCTCTCTGGAGGGCTTCTGCGCGAAAAAAAGGTTTCCCTAATGGGCTCTCATATCTCCGGACCCCGCTTTTTGAGCGACTACTATGGGCTCGAAGCAGTCGTTCGCCGCGCTCGGCGTGAACGACCGCTGTGCGGACTTTGCCGCCATTCGTTTGTCTTCGCTGAATGTCCGCTACTCAAAAATAGACCCGACGCTTGGCCGGGCCTGTTGGTGACGACGGGGATCGTCACTCCGTAAGGTGCTTGTAAAAAGTATTCCAGAAAGCGCCTCATTCTACTTTTTGGGGCTTGCGCCTGGCAAAGCGGAAAAAAAGCCGACCGTCGGTTACAGCAAAGCCAAGAGCAATGATGGCAAACCCGACCCAAGCTTCTGGCTCCATCTTTTCACCAAGGAACGTGACACCAAGACCGATAGCGAACGGTGGGATCAGCAGCGTAACCAAAAGAAGATTGGCGGCTCCGGCGCGCGCAAGGATTGCGAAATAAAGTACATAGGCCAGCGCTGTTGATAGAGCGGCCATCCCAATAAGCGCTGCCCATACTCCAGCAGACAGAGCGAAGCTTGGGGGACCATCCATCACGAGAACAATAGGGATCATAAGCACTGTGCTACCGATCAGCATGCCAAGTGCATTCACAAGTGGTGGTTGGCCTGAAAGAGCAGTTCTGCCCCATACACCGGCAAATGCATAGGAGAGCGTTGCCCCAAGGATAGCCAGCTGTGCCAGATTTCCCGGATTGAACTCGGTCAATGCGCTTGGCCCCATAATAAAGGCCACCCCTAAAATACCAAGTGCCGCACCTGCTATCTTCTTTGGAGTCAGCGGCTCGTCCTTAAGAAGCAAGCCAGCCACGACCGCAGCAAACATTGCCGTCGTTGCGTTGAGTATTGAAGCCAACCCGCTGTCGATTTGCATTTGCCCCCAGAAGATCAGCGAGAACGGAATAGCGTTATTGAGCGCCCCCATAACGAGATAAGCGCCCCATACCCGAGGGGCACGTGGAACTCTCAATCCTTTGAATAGGACGATGAGTGCCAGTATTGGGACTGCCCAGATCACCCTATGCAGCGTTATTGTCAGCGGGGGCACTTCAGTCAGTGCAACCTCGCCGAAGAAGAACGACCCGCCCCAAACCGCAGCGAGCAGAAGCAGCATGACGCTGGCTGTAAAATCCATTGCTGGCATGGGTTGGTTTGTCATGTCTTCTGGTTCCGTCACTAACTATCACCTAACGGATTAGCTGACGTGCCCCCGACACCGCGACCCGTTTCTTGCGGAAAGCCAAAACAAAGCCAACTCTCATCTATCCAATTGTGAACGGCTGCATTCGCCTATCGGCGGAGTGCCTCAGCAATCATTTCTGCAAGCCTTTCGGGCTGATCAACGCTCGCCCAGTGTGTGGCATTATCGAGAACGATCCGATCCATCTTGTTTTCTTCTAACCAACGGACGGTGCTATCCGGACAGTTATCAGGGTTGTAGAGATAAATCACATTTGCCGCGTTCTGCAAAAGCTCGCCGGGCACGCAGCTTGCTGAATAACGCCGTGCGTCGGTGCCGAGTTGCCACAGTGCCAGAGTATCAGCCTTCGAAACTTCATTACGATACCGTCGGATGATTGGTGCCGTTTTCGCCATTTCATCAAGCCGTTCAAGAAACGCCGCACGAAACGCAACTGGATCACCGTAGTCGGCGGCAGTTCCAGAAAAATAGGCATCCTCGGCAGTGATATTACCTTCCAATGAAATAATGGTTGTCAAAGGACAGCTTGCCCTTTTGGCAGCCAGTGAAGCTATGATTGAAGCAACCGAATGAGCGACAATGATCTCGGCTCCGTGCTTGTTCGCTTCGTCGGCGACGATTTGAGCAAGTGCCTCGAGAGTTGTTTCTTTTGCCAAAGGCTGAGCGCCAAATCCCGGAAGATTGATGGGTAGCAAACGATAGCTGTTGGCGAGGTGGGTGTCAGCCAAATCGTCATACATGCTCGCATTGTCACCAAAGCCTGCAACACAGAGAATGGCGGGCCTTTCATCGTTCGCTTGACTGGGGTGTTTGGTCATTTCGGCTTCCAGAGCATCGTATGCAGACATTAACACTGCTCCGCAGCATTCGACAATTTGGGCTCGTAGCAACCGTTCGCTGCAACTTGCTTGAACGACCGCTCTGCGGACGAACCGGACTGTTGAACTAGCATGGCATCGAGGCCGTTCATCGCCCAAACAGCATATAAATTGGCGCTTTGGCAAAAGAAATTGGCCGCAAATCAAAAGCCCGCTTCAGACTAAAGCCACACATTAATAAAACAAAGGAGGAACAGTCGCGGAGTGACTTGTTTCACTAGCACCTAACTTCGAGGCGTATAGATAGCTTTGTAAGACCTCATTTGCCAATTCAGCATCTGAAGCAAGGATAGAAAAATCAATATAAATCCGATACTACGAGTTCTTATGTTGTCGCTTGTTTTAAAGTTTTCCCAATTGAAATGCGCGGGCTTAGGGGAGGGTTTATCGGAATGAACGTCTCTTTGACGCCACAGCACAATGAGCTCGACGCTGAGCCTCCGGGGTTCACTCGAATGCTTTTGGTGGACACGAATATCTTCAAAGGTGTGATCGGAGAAGTGCCGCTGGACGGCAACGTGTTGATCACGGGTACAAATGCGGCAGGCAAGACGTCCGTCATTCAAGCACTTCCCTTGGGTTTTGGCCTTCCCCCGCAGAAGCTTTCTCGCAAGGCACAGGACAAAACCTTCTTTGGGCATTATCTGCCGCGAACGACCTCGTATATCGCATTTGAATATCGCAACCGCGCTGGCTCCAAACGCGCGGTAATCATGCATCTCGCGACCTCGGAGGAAAAGCTGGTCTATCGGTTTGTACGTTCCGAGCTATACGAGAATATGTTCGTGACAAACGATGGCAAGTTCGTCGAATTTAGCCATCTTGCCAAACACTTGCGTGACCAGGGCTATCAGATCGCGTCACGGCAAATCACAACTCAGGTCGAATATCAGACAATCATTCAAGGCTTGCCCATTGAAAACCCACGTCGGAACGATGTCGTGCAACTTCAGGCGGATTACGCGCTGGCGCCGCCGCGTACACCTCTCAGAAATGTTGAGAATGTCATTTTCTCCATGCTCAAAAAAGACGGCAGCCTGCGCGCACTGGAAGACATGGTGGCCGAACAGGTACTGAAAGGCGAGCGGCGCATCAAACTGGGCGGGAAACGCGAAAGCCTTGCCAGCTGGCCAAAACGCTTTCGGTCCTATCGTGACGTCATGGCAAAAGAAGACGATGTTTTGCGTCTTGTAGCCAAGAATGCCGTTCTGGAAGAGGCCCACCGGCGCCGCAAAGAGGCCCTATCGGAAATGCGTGGGCTGCTCAATGATCTCGAAGAGCAGCTTGAGACTTTGTTGAAAACCCTTCCTCGGCAAGAGCAGGCATTCCAGGAGGCGGAAAATGCCCATGCGGCCGATCGGGAAGCGGCTCGAAAGGCGCTGGCGGAGATTGAGGTCAAACTCAACACGGCGTCAGCTGAAGTGAAGCGACTAACAGAGAAATATGCGAGGTTCATGGATGACGACATCGAGGCCAAGGTGGCAGAATTTGCGCGCCTGTCTGAGTTGGAAGACGCGGCCCGGCAAGTTTCGGAACGCCTGACCGCGCTCAAGAGCGAATTGTCAGAACTCACGAGCAGCTATGACATACTCAAAGAGGCACGGCGGGAGACGGCTGATAACGCCCTTAGGGAGATCGCGCTTGACCGCAAGAGGTCCGAGGACGGACGCCGGGCCAAGCGCGAGGCGATTGAAACGCGCAGGCAGGAGAGCCGCGAGCGCGCGGAAGAAGATTATGCGCCGCAAATGATCGCGGCATCGAACAAACTAAAAGCTGCGGCGGCGGCTGTCGGAGCGGCAGAGGAAGCCGCTAAGAACCCCACTGTCGACAGCGCAGTCCTAGAGCGCGTCACCGAAGCGCAAAAGGAAGTCGACACGCGTCAGGCGGCCTATAACGCGGCCGTTGAACAAAAGGCGCCTCTGCAAGCCCAAGAAACTGCGGCCAAGTCAGACGTTGCAAAAGTTGACGGTGAGATCGAACGCCTCTCACAATCCAAACTGCGTCTGGAAAAAACGCGCGAAGAGCTGGAGGCTTCTAAAGCCCCCTCTGATGGAACCCTGCTTGCGTTCCTGCGTCGCCAGCGACCGGATTGGGGCGATACTATAGGGCGTGTGCTAAGAGAAGATCTGCTCAGTCGGACAGATCTCAGTCCAAAGGATCTCAGGGCAGAAAGGAGTGTTTTTGGGCTCGACCTTGATCTGGAAGACGTAGACCCGCTTCAGCAGGCAGATCTAAGCGTGATTGAACTCAACATTGACCGCTGCATGGCGGATATTGGAGAGGTGCAGCAGAACATTGCGACCTCCAAAAAGAAACGCGATGAAGCCTCTACCCGACTGAGAGAGATTCGGCGCAAATCCAGTGAACTTGAAGTCAATACTGGCATTCTGGCGCGCAAGTTTGTCTGACGTCAGCGCCTACCGGACAGATTTGGGGTTTGAGCAACGGAGGATTTCTGGTTCATCGAAGCCGTTAA
>NZ_JBXWOX010000046.1:0-11503 GCF_059611125.1 Ruegeria sp. CDSB029 | reverse complement strand
TCCTGTCAAGTTCTAGTGCGCGCTACCAGAAATGCACTCGACCTGACAGGTAGGGACAAAGTTTGCGACAGAACCATTGCCAGTCCCACGGGAGGGAGTTTTCAGATTTTAGGTCGTCACTTGTAACGCCAAGTGCCTGGTCAGCGAACAGCGACGTATTGCGCGTTTCTATAGGTGCATTGAGTGGCAGCTTCGTGAGCCAGTTGGGCATTTTGTAGCCATAGATCCAGACGGGGGCGTTGTTGCCCAAACGCAGGTAGTGGTCGTAACCCTGTTGAGTGAGAGCGGTTTTTCCGCCGACATGAATGTCATAGCCCATGATATGTTGCATCGAGATCAGGCAGGCCTTCCAGTCAACGGTGTTTGATGCAGACGGATTGGGAACAGGTCGGCGGAAAACGCCGCGGTGAACGCGTTCGAGCCAGCCCCGTTTTACATAGTCGCGAAAGGTTTCGTAGGCTATGCCATGGGCGGTGAGCCAGTTGGCATCGACGAGATAGCCTGCGGGCACCGCGTCGAGGACTTTCTTCAGATTTTGCGATCTTCCAGCGTTCATGACACCCTAAGTCATATAATTTTAAAGCGAAGGCAAGAGCGTCTCTTTGAAAAGTACATATTTAAAGCGTCTATAGCACTGAAAATGACACATTACTAAACTTCACAGCGCCACGCGGAAACCCATCGGAATACCCGGGATAAATGGAAGATTCCGGCGCCCAGGGCGGATTCCGGACTTTCTCTGCATGAGCGAGCCGATCATGGTGCAACGTTGAAAGCCGACATACACATTTGCTGCAAGCCAGGAATTTCTCTGCACCGCCGCATGGCGGCTGAGAGCCCGGAGTAGACATAGTCAACGCCGACGCTCGCAGGTGCTGCAACTCCCGCTTACCGAGACCATCAGCCACACTGCAGAAAGAAAAGCTGCCGTTCGTTACGCCCTCAGAAATTGTCCCGCCACCGGTGTTTGACTGGGCGACTATGCAATCTTTGGCTGCAATTCCGGCAATCCGGCACTGAAAATGTCAGTCGCGCGGAACGCACCAAGGTTCTCGTACTTCTCTCTTTCAGCAGAGATCGCTGCCGAATGCATTGCAGTGAAGGCGAGAAATGCAGGACCTTTGTCGGAGCTGAGGAATAGCCCGTGCTGTAACCTCAATTGAATTTCGCAAAACAGATGTTGGAAGGCTAACCAATCTCTAACTAGGTTCGTTGAGCGCCGAACGCCGCGAGCCGTACGTTTTAACACGCCATATCAGAGAGTTGGTTAGCGTCCTTTTGGGAGGCACCACTCGCTAGTGCATAGAGTTTGGCAGGAACAGCACCAGTGTTGGTACAAGTACCAACACGGCCAAGCGGATGATGTCGACGACCCAGAATGGCGTGACGCCTTTGAAGATCGTTGCTGTCGACACGTTCCCAACAACGCCTTTGAGGACAAAGACATTCAATCCGACCGGTGGTGTAATCAGGCTGATTTCGGTGACGACGACAACAATGATGCCGAACCAGACCGGATCAAAGCCTAGGCTCGTGACCAGTGGAAAAAAGATCGGCACAGTCAGCAATAGCATCGAAAGGCTTTCGAAAACACATCCGAGGATGACATAGACGCCAAGGATCATCAGCATTACCGTCATTGGCCCCAGACCCGCAGAGGAAACCGTGGCGCGCAGCGCTTCCGGCAGGCCGGCAAGGTTCACAAAGTTTGAAAACACCCAGGCGCCGATCAGAACAGTAAACAGAGCGGCGGTCGTCTGGGCGGTTTCGATCAAGACCTGCATCGTTGCAGCAAAGCTGAGTCTGCGCCGCGAAAAAGCGATCAGAAAGGCTCCTGCCGCGCCCATACCTGCCGCCTCGGTCGGGGAAAATGTCAAATTCAGTGGCCAGAAGTCCAAAACTCCGTACAACCCGCCGATTACAATGAAGAACAACAGAAGTACCGCCCACACGCCTTTCAAAGCCTTGGCACGATCAACCCAGCTCGCGCGATCCCCGGCGGGGCCGGCCTCTGGGTTGCGCAGGATCGTGTAGCGCACTGCCACAAGGTAAAGAACGACCCCGAGCAATCCCGGGATGATACCGGCGATGAACAATTTTCCGATGCTGGTTTCGGTCAGCAAACCATAAATAACAAGAATGACAGAGGGCGGTATTAGAATCCCCAACGTGCCCCCGGCGGCGATGGATGCCGTCGACAGGCTATCAGCATAATTGTATTTGCGCATTTGAGGCATCGCGACTTTTGACATCGTGGCAGCAGTCGCCAGGGACGAGCCGCAGATGGCCGAAAATCCGGCACAAGCAACGATTGTCGCCATTGCCAGCCCACCTCGAAAGTGACCCATAAAGGCGTAAGATACCTGATACAATTCGCGCGACAGTCCGCCCTTATTCACGAAAAGCCCCATCAGGATGAACAGTGGGACAACCGACAGCCCGTAGTCCTGCGCGGTGTCGATGATCAGCCGACCGACCATAGAAATCGAGGCACGAAACCCGCGCAGTTCAGCATAGCCGACAAACCCCACAAACCCCATTGCTATCGCAATCGGCATCCGCAGGAACACAAGGAAAAGGACCGCAGCCAGGCCAAGGATGGAAAACAGCATCAGAAGTTTGCCTTTGTAGGGGAAATTACTCGCGCGACGGCACGGGCAATGAAGGTGATTGCAGTGACAAGGGTGAAAACGGAGATGAACCAACCGACATAGTGTTGTGGTAGGTTGAGGTATTCGCTGACATCGCCGTATTCGCGCGCACGTTCGGCAAGTTCCCAGACCCGCTTTGCGGGCCACAACAGAAAGATTCCGCACGCAAGATCAATTACAAAGTCGCGCAGGGCCGCAAGGCGACGGGAAAATAGCGGGTCCATAAGATCAACCACGATGTTCGCGCCTTTCCAACTGACGATAGGCAGAGACGAAAACACGATGATGGCCATGAACAGTCGCGTTAATTCGGTTGCCGATTCAATCGGGTTGCCAAACAGGCTGCGCAAAACGACATCTGCAAATGTCATCGACATCAACAGGAACAAGATACCGGCCGCAAACCATGTCGGGGCAACGGCGATATAGCGCCAGGGACTTGTTTGTCGCAGCGACATGTCCCAGTTTTGCGCTGGATTTGAGGTTTGGTCATCTTGTTCAGTCATGATGGTGGGTCCACTGTATGAAACAAGGCCCAATGAAGGGCCTTGTTGTTGGTGTTTTGAAACGCTGAACGTGCGGTCAGGTCACTCGGCGGACATCTGCTCGACGATAAAGGCATGCGCGGCAACTGCATCGACGCCCTTTGCACTGACCTCGGAGAGGACCTTTTCAATCAGCGGTCCTGTAAGTGCCTGCCACTTGGCCGCATCGTCAGCCGAGGCCTGTGTCAGTGCATTGTCGGAATTCGCGTGCAGCGATTCGATGCCAGCCGCATCGATCTGGTCCCAGGCTTTGCCCGCAGCGCGTGACAAGTTTTCGCCAAATACCTTATCCAGTGCAGCGCGATCGGCATCAGACAGCCTGTCGAATGTGTCCTGGTTCATGATGATGGCGAAAGATCCACGATAGAACCCGCCCGGAACTTCGTAAGAGTTTTTGGCAACTTCGAACAGTTTGAAGCTCTTCTTCGCCTCCATCGGCATCATCACACCGTCTGCGGCATTCGATTCCAATGTTTCATAGACTTTTGGAGCGGGCACACGGATGCCCGTTGCCCCCAGTGCAGCCCCGACATCGCCAGACACGCCGCCACCTAGTCGCAACTTCATTCCAGAAATGTCTTCAAGCGCGGTGATCTGCACGTTCGAATGCAGTACGCCCGGGCCATGGGTCATCATCGCCAGAACCTTGACGCCCTTGTGCTCATTCAAATCGGCAAAGAATTTGTCATACGCCCGCCAGCTTGCGACCGACGCGGCCTCGGCGTTACCCTCGTAGCCCGGAAGTTCGATCATTTTCGTCGACACGAAGCGGCCAGGCGAATAGCCGTGGAAGATCCAGGTGATATCGGCCGCACCGTCAAGCACCAGGTCGAATTGCGCCGGAGGGCTGCCCAGACCATATTTGACTTCGGCACTGACCCGCCCGTCGGTGGCCTCTTCGATCATTTTGGTTAGCTCAGGCCAGATCATGGCGTTGACGCCATGCGTTGGCGGGGCCCAAGACGAAATCGTCAGTGTGGTGTCAGCGGCCTGCGCTGCCATGGATGCAATCGACATCGCGCCGGCGGCAAGACCTGTGATCAAAGTATGTTTCATGATGTGTGTTTCCTCCCATTTCTTGGCGAAATTCTAGCGCTTCAGAGCACAAAAAAAATATGCTCTTGCGTCCAGCTGTCCGCGTGGCGGACACTTAGCGTTTTGAAGCGCGCCATATGCCCACAGACGCCGTTAAGGCCGACCCGAAATTTCAAGGGTTTCATATTCGGTGGCGATGTTCGCCGCAGCAAACTGCAAAGCGTCGGCATAACGCTTGATCGCCTGATCCATGTTCATGGCCTTGGTGACCCAGATAATCGACAAGCAGCCGACCGCGCGATCATCAGTTAGGATAGGCACGGCCAGGCTGGATGTTTTGGGCCTGAATGTGTGTGGGCCACGGGTGGCGTATCCCTGTTCGGCATAGATCGTCAGGTTTTCCTCCAGCCATCTTTTTCTGAGGAACGGCATGTCTTCGGGAAGGTTTTCGGCGCGCAATAACTCGATAATCATCTCCAGCTCGCGCGAACCACAGACCGAAAGATAGGCCCGCCCCGCTGACGAGCGCAGAATGGGCAGGGAAAAGCCGACCATCCCTGGGTCCACCGACAACGGGCTGCGGCCATGGGTCGATTCCTGGATCACCATATGGGCGTCTTCATAGGTGGAAAGATCGGCTGGCCAGGCGTGGGTTTCGGTGAATTCCGCCATAACTGGTGCCGCCACCTGACAAAGGCGCGAGCGCACCGACACATTGTCTCCCAATGCCGCGGCCAAAGGCGACACACGCACCCGGGCATCGCTGGCGGAACAGAGGACATAGCCCTCTTCTTCCAGCGTGTGCAGCAAGCGATAAACCGTTGGGCGAGGCAAACCCAGCTCTGACGCGATTTCACCCGGACGGGTTGCGCCGACCCGGTTGAGATATCGCAGGATATTCAATCCACGCGCAAGCGCGCGGACAGTTTCAGAGTTTGCCGCCATTTATCCATCACGATCAGGGGGGCGTTCTGTCCGCCCATGATGCAGTTTCACCCGGCCACAACCGACTGGTCAATAGCGCCGAACACGCTGGTGCCGTCGTGGTCCAGCATCTCGAACCGGATTGTGTCGCCGGGTTGCATGAACCGGGTTGTCGGCTCGCCATCGCGAATGGTTTCAATCATACGCTTTTCAGCCAGACAGGATGAACCCACCTCTTGGTGGTTTTCATTGCTGACAGTGCCCGACCCGATGATCGTGCCGGCCGATAGGTCGCGGGTACGCGCGGCGTGGGCGATCAGCTCGGGAAACTCAAAGTTCAGATCCGCGCCCGCGTCGACGCATCCGAATTCGTCACCGTTGTAAGTCGTGACTAGTGACAGGTTGATGCGCCCACCAGTCCAGGCCTCTCCCAGCTCGTCGGGGGTTACGCACACGGGCGAGAAGGAACTTGCGGGTTTCGACTGGAAGAAGCCAAATCCTTTAACCAGTTCTGGGCGCATGACATGGCGCAGGCTTACATCGTTGCACAGCATGATCAGTTTGATATGCGATCTGGCCTGCTTGGCCGTGCATCCCATCGGCACGTCATCTGTGACCACGGCAATTTCGCCCTCGAAATCCAGACCCCAATCGGTATCGACGCAGGGGATTGGGTCGACCGGTCCAAGAAACCCGTCGCCACCACCTTGATAGAGCAACGGGTCGGATTCCGAATTTGCAGGCATGTCAACGCCGCGCGCCTTGCGTACAAGCCGCATATGGCTGAGATAGGCGCTACCGTCCGCCCACTGGAACGCTCGCGGCAACGGTGAGGCCAGTGCCGCCGGATCATACGACATGGAATCGACGACGCCGTCCTCGAGTTGTTTTTCAAGGTTGCGCAGGGCAGGCTCGGCGGTTTGCCAGTCTTCGATCGCTTCGCGCAGTGTGGGTGCCACGGATGTGGCCAAAGTCAAACGGGAAAGATCACGGGACACAACGACCAGCGTGCCGTCGCGCCCGCCAGTTTTCAGGGAAGCAAGTTTCATTTTACGGGCTCTCTTTCTATGATGGTTTTGTAAGGGGTTGGCAGGCTCATAGCTGCAATTGCTTTGATGTCTGTCTGAGTCATGGCGCTAGCGGCGATGTATCGGTCAGGGCGCAGCAGAACGGCATTTGCCCCAATTTCGTCCAACGCATCTGCAAAGGCAGGATGCGCTTCTCCATCAAGAACGCGCATGGCTGGCACGACATCACGGGGCAGTTTGTGACGCACCACAAGCACTGGTGCATACCCGATGGCATCATCAAGCCGCTGACCGTCACTGAGTGTCGGCTGGCTGAACAGGTGCCCGGTGTGCGGCGTGTTGCCAACCACGAGGCTGGCCAAATCACTGCGACCAAGTGGGGGCGAGGTGAACTCCATGCGAGCCTTTCCGTCGCAATCAGCTTCTGTTCGTGCCAGCGCGGTGTCGCGATCCATCGTATTGATCAAACCACCTAAGCGCACCGCCGTTTCGATGAACGTGCGCACGTGGGGCGCGCGCTCGGCTTGATAGCTGTCTAGCAAGTCAATTCCGGTTTCGCCATTGACGCAAAGCGCCAGTTTCCACGCCAGATTGGCGGCGTCACGGATCCCCGCGCACATGCCTTGACCCATAAAAGGCGGTGTCAGATGTGCGGCATCTCCGGCGATCATCAATCGACCTTTGCGCCAGTTCTGCGCGATTGCAGATCGAAACGTGTAGACCGCGCTCCGTTCCAGATCCGCATCCTCGGGGCCAATCCAGGGCGCAAGAAAATCCCATATGCGCGCGGTTTGCAAAACCTCGTCGTCGGTTTCGTCATCTAGAACCGTGATTTCCCACCGCCGCCGGTTTTCCGGGCTTCGGCAATAGGTCATTGGACGATCAGGGTTGCTGAACTGAACCGTGTGATCACCCAGATCGGGGCGGTCCCTCTTAAGCAATAGGTCCACGACCAACCAACGTTCGTCAAACCCCAGATCGTCCATGCCAGAACCGATGGCTTCACGCAGCAAAGATCGAGCACCGTCACAGCCGACAACGAAATTGGCCTTAACCATTGTGCTGTGCTCGTCGCCAGCTTTGCGACAGTACAAAGTAACCTCTTCGCCCTGATCCTCGACGCTAACAACCTCAGTTTCTGTCAGAATCATCGCAGTGTCGCGGCTGGTCAGTTTGTCACGCAACAGCTTCTCAAGGTCAGGTTGGTGAAGGCGATAACTTGAATGCCACCCCTGCGGTCCAATCCCTTGCGGACGGGGCCAGTCCATCAGCAGATTTCTTTGTTGATCGACAAAGCGCATACCCGGATTGACCCGCACTTTTTCATTCAGCTGCTCGGCTACGCCTGCGGCCTGAAAAACCCGCATGGTTTCACCGTCAAAGTGCACAGCCCGGGGGAGATGATAAATCGCCGCCTCGCGCTCGATGACAGCCACACTCACACCGCATTCGGCGAGCAGATTGGCCAGCGTCGCACCAGTTGGCCCATAGCCGACAATGGCGACATCAAAATGTTTGGTAATCTGTGCCATCAGGTTCCCCTCTCTCAGCCACGCCCACGGGTTTCATATAGCCATGGGCAATCGACTACGGGCGGCGCGCGCAACCCGTCCTCAGCGGCCTTGAGCCGCATGTCGACAAAAGGTTCCCGCCCTGACTCGGACAAGTAAAGACGGTCGTGACCCCAGAAACTGGGGCCGCACTTTGTTTCATGTGGCTCCCAGGTCGCGGGGTCGATCACGCGCCCACCCCATCCGTTTTCGACAAAGAAACCCGAGGGGCTGTTGGCGTAGAAGCTGGTCATGTAGTCATTGGTATGGCGCCCCAGCGTATAGGCAATGCCATCCTCTTCCTGGCAGGCTAGGTCATAACCCTGACCAACGTCATCAAGGTTGTGATATTCGACCATGAAGTGGTGAAACCCCGAATTGCCCGAGCCAACTATGGCAAAGCTGTGATGCCGCCCGTTGACGTGGAAAAAGTAGAGCGGCACTGGTTTCAGACCATAGTCACTGACGGCAAATCCCAGCACATCGCGATAGAACGGTAATAGAGCCGTCGCATCGGGCACGTGCAACACCGCATGCCCCATTCCAAGCGGGCCGGTTTTAAAGCCGTCGATCGGCCGCCCCGGCGTAAAGGGGTCTTCGGCTTTTTGTGGGTTCCACACCAGTTCGATCCGGTTTCCCGCAGGATCGTGAAATACGATCAGGTCTTCGACAAACCTGCGGTCTGCCAATTCACGGCTTCCCTGCCCAACCTTATGTCCCGCATTGTCCAGCCGGGCGGCGTAATCTTGCAGGTCTGATTTCTGCGAAAGTTCCCAGCCGATGAAGGCAAGCGTTTCGCCGGATTCATCGGATATCACCAGGCGCTGCACCAAATCATCCATCCGGAAAGAAAGTTGGCGCCCGCCGTGATCAGCGAGTTGCATGGCAAGTACTTTACTTGCGAATTGCTTCCAGTCATCCGTCCGGTCGGATCGCACACCAAGATAGCCCAAAGATTGAATTGGCATTTCATTTCCTTCCACAGCTGCGCAACCAAACTAGAAAGAGACGGTACCGGAGAGAACTTCTGTCCGGCTCAGTGTCCGCCAGGCGGACAAGGTGTGCTCGTGGAGCGCCTTTGAAAACAGCGTTGTTTTTTGCGCAGATTGCATCTTTGCACGCAGCCTTGATCCGAAAAAATGGATCATTTCCGGTTTCTGACACCACGCTGGATTGGGGCGTGGACATGCTGCCGCCGAAACGGACCAATTTGCCCACGCGTCCGCTGTTCTCTGGCAATGGATGCTGCACGATGCATGAACGGCTGCTCTTGTGAAACTGCACCACAGCGTTTGACAGAGTTCATAAGGTCGTGAATGGGCCTATGGCGACAGAAGGCACGGTTTTGCGAATGACCGTTTTGTCCGCACTGTGTGAATTCAGCATGACCTTAATCTTGCTCTCGCAGCGAACGGCAGGTTCGACGGGCCGCACCGCAGCGGAGGAGACCGGTGGTCAACGGCGGTTGTGGGCCGTCCGTTTCAAAAAGAATTTGTGCTCAAGATGCTGGCGGGCACACAACTTCGATCAAGAAAGGGCCGTCACGTGATAGCCCCGCAGAAAGGGCTTTTACAAAGCCATCGGTGTCTTCAATTCGTATCCCGGGAACACCATGCCCTTTAGCAAGCGCAACCCAGTCAAGCGTTGGGTTTTCCACATCAAACATTGCCTCCGCATTCTTGCCAAAACTCTCAACACCGACATTTGCCAGCTCATCCCGAAGTATTTGATAGCCGCGGTTGGCAAATACAATCACCGTAACATCCAGGCTTTCGCGCGCCATCGTCCACAAAGATTGCAATGTGTACATGGCGGATCCATCGCCTGTTAGTGCAATTACTTTTCTGTCTGGACATGCAATTGCTGCGCCAGTTGCGCACGGTAGGCAAAGCCCTATCGCCCCACCGGTTCCCCCAAGCAAGTCATGTGGTCGCGCTGCTGCAGTCGGAGGAATGACGTGGAACCCGGACGTCACGGATTCATTGCAAACGATAGCATTTTCGGGAATGAGGGCCGCTAACGTCTGGCCGACTTTTGCTAAGGTGAGATCTCCGGTTGGGATTGGAGGCAGGTCGAGAGCGTATGTGTTCAGCTGTGTCTTGCTCGAAACACCAACTGCGTCTGCCAGTGATTGAAGAGTCCATGCAATATCATCCCTCGGAGCGCACAGGCTTGAAACCGTGCAACCGGCGGGCTCAGGTGTGCTCGGTTTCCCCGGGTATGCAAAGAAGGCAACGGGTTGGTCGGCGCCGATCAAAGTGATTGACGATGTCTGTTCAAGCTGAGCGATCTTGGGTGCAATTGGATACACAAGTTGATCCAATTTGGCAGCCCCGGCCCCCTTCGAAATTCGAGGGATTAGAGTATCCGCCAACAGGCGGCATCCGGTTTTGACGGAAATTTTTCCAGCCAGTACATGAAGTGAACCAAAAAGCGCGGACCCACCTATCATCAAAGCTGCGTTTGCAGTCTTCAGACGCATGGCTGCGGCCTCGATGTCTTCCAAAGACGGACGATGAAGTGGTTGGGCCAGAATGCTATTCGTCGCAGGGCCAGTCGCTGCATCCCAAGCAGTATCGGCGGGAAGAACAAGAGTGGCGATCTGGCCGTTTTGAGATCGGGCGGCCTGAATGGCTGCGGCCCCGTCCGATGCGACGCTTGTGGCGTGATCAGAAACTCGTGTCCAATGGCTTATAGCCTGACTTACGCCAATAATGTCCCCTCTGAGTGGGCTTTCATAACGCAGGTGATGTGTTGCGTGATCTCCCACCACATTCACGATCCCGGACCTTGATTTTCGGGCGTTGTGTAGATTGGCAAATGCGTTGCCTAGCCCCGGTGCAAGATGCAGCAGAGTGCCGGCGACGTCCCGTTTCATGCGGTAGTAGCCATCAGCGGCGCCCGTCGTTCCACCCTCGAACAGGCACAGAACACAGTTCATCTCGGGATGTCTATCAAGAGCCGCAACAAAGTGCATTTCAGACGTGCCTGGATTGGCGAAAACTGTATCCACGCCGTTGTGAAGAAAGGTTTTGACTAAAGATTCTGCGCCGTTCATTCGATCACCGCCAACTCTGATTTCGACGAACTTTATGGGAGAGACAATCCAAAAGTAACTGAAAAAGCTTTCGATGATGTGCAGGTCGTCAATCGTCATCGATGCCCTCGCCCGCAAGACTTGCCATGTTGAACAACGCGGGATCGTGGTGGTTTTCGGCCAGTTCAAGTCGAACTCGGATCGCCCAGACATGCTTAGGTTTTCGCGGCCGCTTCTGACCGACGATACGTCCCTTGTTCCAGGTTGGGCGAAGCGCGAATGGCAGGTAAGTTAGGGTTTCCATGACTGACCCTCCGATCCGCCATACCCTCCCACAACGACAACCCGACATTGACGAGAGACAATATCACAGGATGCTGCGTCGCCTCAGAGGTCTGCTGGGAGCTCGACGCAGTCATCCTTCGTTGCTTAAGCAGGACAATAAATTGCGCATTTGACAACAAGTATTTGCGGCCCACATGCTGAAACGTGAAAATCGAGGTGTAACGACCAAAGGTAATTTCATGTTTAGATCATCAACCCGAAGTGAAGCAGAAAGTTTGTTAAGCGGACTTGCTCTTGGATTTTCTGCCGACCCATTCATGCGTTGGCTGTATCCTGAACCTGCCGATTTCCTTACCCACTTCCCGCGCGTAATGTCTGACGTCAGCGCCTACCGGACAGATTTGGGGTTTGAGCAACGGAGGATTTCTGGTTCATCGAAGCCGTTAAG
>NZ_JBXWOX010000045.1:0-13650 GCF_059611125.1 Ruegeria sp. CDSB029 | reverse complement strand
CGTCCAACACTGAGTTCATGGCGTATGGATGAGACCTATATTCGAGTTCGCGGCAAATGGATGTACCTCTATCGGGCCGTCGACAAAACTGGGAATACTCTTGATTTCATGCTGTCTGAGCGCAGGAACCGTCCAGCAGCCGCCAGGTTCTTCGCCAAAGCGCTGTCTTCAAATGGAATCCCGAGCAAGATCGTCATCGACAAAAGTGGCGCCAACGCAGCGGACATTCGAGAGGTGAACAGGATCCTGAAGCGGCTCGGCTGCCTAGCCAAAATCCAAACGGTCAGGTCCAAGTATCTGAATAACCTGATCGAACAGGATCATCGATTTATCAAGCGTCGCGTCCGACACATGTGTGGGTTCAAATCGTTCAGATCCGCCTCGGCTACACTGGACGGCATCGAAGTCGCCAACATGATCCGGAAGCGGCAATTCCCCAGCAATACGACGTCTGGCTTCCAGCTATTCGCAGAGATCGCAGGATAGGTGTATCCAGTAAGTCGCTGACTTTGGCCGTTCCTAATATTTGCGACACATCCATCTGTGACGTGGTCTGTTGACCAACAATGCGGTCTGTCGAGAGCAAAACGGAAACGCAGCAAGCCATCTTCTCAATTCACTGGACATGGGAACTGGCCCCAGGACTTTACCAATTTGTTGATGACGTGAGAAATCTGTGCCAGGCGAGCGTACATTTCCCGCTCACCGAATATTCGCGACACAACGCAAGATCCCAAACGTGTTGATCAGGCATAAGAACACAGCTTCGACGTTTTCAGTTTGGCTTTGACCATCGCCTCCGCAAAGGTGACGGCACATGCAACGCCATCAACCACCGGCAGCCCAAATTCCTCTGACAAATGCGACATCAAGTCTGTCATCCCAGCACATCCCAAAACAATGGCTTCAGCCCTGTCTTCATCTATCGCGGCCCTTATCTCGGCCTTGATTTTGTCAACGGTGTTCGGGTCGTTTTTCTCAAGTTTCAGAACTGGCACGTCTGATGCGCGAACCCGGACACAGCGGCGGTCGAGACCATAGCGCAACAGGTTCGACTCCAATCCCGCAAGCGAACGGGACAATGTCGTGATGACGCTGAACTTTGGACTTATCATCGACGCCGCGTGATATGCTGCCTCGCCCACACCGATGACCGGGGCCGATGTGATACAGCGTACGGCATCAACGCCGGTGTCATCAAAACAAGCAACAACAATGGCATCGGCATCCGGATGTTCTTTTACAGCGTCCAACAATCCAGGCACGCAAGTGGATACATCCAGAAAGCCCTGGATGCTGGCCGGGCCATCTTGCGAGTTCGTGGCAATAATCTCAGTACCAGGATCCGCGACGGCCCGGGCGGCCGCCTCGATCTTTCGGGTCATTGAACTAGTGGTGTTGGGATTGACAACAAGCAGTTTCACAACGTCCTCACACTTCTCCGCCCAAATAGGCGGCTTTGATCCGGGGATCGGTCAGAAGTTCCTTGGAATTTCCCGATATGGCGACGTTTCCTGTGGTCAGCGCATATGCGCGATGCGAGATCGACAACGCCATGCGCGAGTTCTGCTCAACCAGCAGAACCGAAACACCTTCGTCGCGATTGATCGCGACAATTGATCGAGCGATATCCTGCACCAGTTTGGGCGCGATCCCGAGCGACGGTTCATCCAACAGCAACAGGCGCGGCTTTGCCATCAACGCGCGGCCGATCACCATCATCTGTTGTTCACCGCCTGAAAGCGTTCCGGCGGATTGAGAAAAACGTTCCCGCAGACGCGGGAACCGTTCCAGAACAGAGTCGAGCGTTTCCTTGATGCCTGTCTTGTCGGACCGCGTGAACGCCCCCATCAGCAGGTTGTCCTTTACGGTCATATATGGAAAGACGCGACGCCCTTCCGGTACCATGGCAATGCCTTTGGAAACGATATCAGCCGGGTTGGCACCGTCAATTTGTTCACCCTCAAATTCGACCGAGCCGGATCTGACCTTGGCCAAGCCGGTGATCGCCCGCAGGATCGAACTTTTACCGGCTCCGTTGGCCCCGATCAAAGCAACGGTTTCACCTTTTTCGAGATTGATGGACACGCCTTTCAGCGCATACACGTGATCGTAGTAGAGCTCGACATTCTTGAAATCCAACATCTTTGTCATGGCTTAGATCCCGATCTCGTCATCCGCACTGCCCAGGTAGGCTTCGATGACCTTTTCGTTGTTCTGGATCTCCGCAGGCGTGCCTTCGGCGATCATCTCGCCGAAGTTCAGCACCACAATCCGATCGGATATATTCATCACCGCAGGCATGTCGTGTTCCACCAGCAGGACAGTCACACCGCGATCATCACGGACCTTGCGCACCAGATTGACCATTTTCATGGTCTCGTCATGGTTCATCCCGGCAAAGGGTTCGTCCAACAGCAGAACCTTGGGGTCAGTGGCCAATCCAATGGCAATTCCCAGAGCCCGCAAGTTCCCTTGTGGCAGGTTCGAGGCCTGCTCATTGGCGATCTCGGTCATGCCGAGGAATTCGATCAGATCGTCGGCATATTGGCCAAAGCTGTCGACATCCTCATGCGCCATCCTGGTGCCCCAGAAATACCCCGCCAATGAGGCGCGGGCCCGCAAATGCTGAGCAACGACGATGCTTTCGCGCACGGTCATCGACTTGAAGATTGTTGTTTCCTGAAACGTGCGAACGACCCCTTTGCGCGCCACAATATGCGGTTTCAGGTTCGAAATCCTTTCGCCTTTGAACAGCACCTCCCCAGTTGTTGTAGGCAAAAAGGACGAGATCATCTTGAACAGCGTGCTTTTGCCTGCCCCGTTTGGCCCGATCACCGACAAGATCTCATTTTCATTGACGTTGAAGGAGATATCGCTGTTGGCGGTCAGGCCGCCGAACTTTTTGGTGACATGGCGAACCTCTAGAAGATGGCTCATTTGTCAGCCCCCTTCTTACCGGGCAACCGAAGACTCAGCAGCCCGTTGGGCAGCACCAGCATCAGGATGATCAGCAAGCTGGAATAGGCCAGCAGTTGGAAGCGACCCAATTCAAACAGCAGGTCCCAACCGAAATACAGAACCAAAGTGCCCAGCATTGGGCCAAAGACATATCCCAACCCGCCCAGGAAACAATTCAGCATGAAATTCACGCTGTCTGCGACCTGAAAGCTAGAAGGATAGACCGACTGCGCGATTGAGCCGAACATCGCCCCGCCAATACCACCCAAAAAGGAGGAGATCGCGAACACGATGACCCGGATGTACGAGATATTGACGCCGATCGAACTGGCCAACTCCTCGTTCTGCTGCATCGACCGGCACAGATGGCCAAGCCGCGAATTCACCAGCCGATACATGGCGGCGAAGGTCAATACCATTAGCACGCAGGCAGCATAGTAGAAGGCAAGCCTTGGGTTCTCCAGCGTCGCGAAATCCGGGATCAGGGTCAGGCCCAGAGCCGACACCCCTCCGGGCAGCGGGATCGAGGTAATACCCTTGGCCCCATTTGTGATTGGCAAGGCCAGCGCGGTCAGGGTGACCACCTGCGTCAGCACCAGCGAAATCATGGCAAAATAAACACCGCGCAGGCGCAGGATCGGAACCCCGATCACAACCGCCACTGCGGCGGCGAACAGCCCCGCCAGCGGCAGCGACAGCCAAAAAGACATGCCAGCTTTGGTCACCAAAACGGCCGAAACATAGGCCCCGATCAGGGCAAATGCCCCCTGACCGATATTGATGCGCCCGATATAGAAAGTTAGCCAAACCCCTGCGCTGGCGATAGACAAGAGCGCCACCGAGGTCAGAGTATAATACAGGTCGGACCGCCCCGATGCCGCGATAAAGCCAGGTATTGCGATGAAGACAGCCAACAGGAAGATAGCCACACCAGCCCATTGGATCATGTTGAGTTTTGGCACTGCGTTATCCCCACGGTTTGCCCATCAGCCCCTGCGGACGGATGGCCAGGAAAATCATCAGCGAGACGAAGATCAGCAGATAGGTGACGTCGCCATATTGCGAGAGAACGGCCAAACCAATGGCTTCGAGAAAGCCAAGGATGATCCCGCCCGCAATCGCGCCGGAAATCACACCCGCACCACCGATCATCACCATCATGAATGCTTTGATCGAGGTCGGTCCACCCATCCCAAGATTGACGCCGGTGATCGTCACCAGCAATCCACCAACCAGACCGGCCAGCATGGCGCCAAGGGCGAACCCGATCATCGAATACCGGGCGACGTTGACCCCCATCAACTGCGCCGCCGTCCGATCCTGCGCCAGCGCGCGCAACGCTCGGCCAGTTTTGGAATACTGCATGAACAAGATAAACGAGATGATCGACAGGATGGCCAGAACGCAGATCAGGATGCGGTCATAGGGCATGATCAATCGGAAATCCCAATTGAAAACACCGTCAACGATTTTGGGAACACCGCGTTGCTTCTCGCCAAAGACCAACAAGATGATGGCGTCGAAAAAGAACGCCAAACCCGCCGCCAGAAGCATCGTGCTCTCCTCGCGGGAAGATCGCCGTATGACCGGCGCAAACAGAAAACGCTCGATCAATGCGCCAAGTACCGCAAGCGTGACGCAGGACGCCAAAAGCGCCAGCACAAACGGCCAGCCCAGCTGTCCGTAAAACGTATAGGTGACAAAACCACCTAGAACATACATTTGCCCATGGGCAAAATTCAGCACGTTCATCAGGGCGAAAATCAGTGTCAATCCAAGGGCGATCATCGCATATTGCGCGCCCAGATAGATGCCATTTGCTAGTATTTGTTCCATGAGTGTCCCGCGAAAGGTTCGGGTATCCCGGGCTGATTATTAGCCCGGGAGAGTGAGTGGTTTGTTAGGCTTTTACCTGTTTTGGGAGTATTGCCTCAGTCGACTTCAGCGACAAAGAGCGTTTCAAACTCGCCGTCCTGATAGACATTGACGACCAGTGGAACGGCAATCTGACGCTTTTGTCCGAACGACGTCGTGCCCACATACCGCATCTTGGCGTCGCCCTTCATGAACGGGTTGGGGGCCTCGAACGTATCCATCGTGGTCTGGAACGCCGCAACGTCCTCGATGCCCGCCGGGTTCGCATTCAATGTCGCCAGAATGTACTCCAGCGCATAGACTTTAGTGTTGGACTCGTCGTTATATTCGCCGAACATATCAGTATAGCGTTTGACGAATTCTTTCATGTCATCCGATGCGATCTCCGGCGTTGACGCACCGCCAACCGAAATGAACCCGTTTGCCAAGTCCCCTGCCCCCTCGCGCAGAACCGTCGCATCCTGCGCGGTTTCGGTTGAGATGATACCCTGGAACCCGAGCTCGCGCGCCGAACGGATCAGCTGTGGCGCATTGGCCGGGGAAACGCCGGACAGGACCAGCAAGTCTGGCTGCGTGCGCATGACCGGGGTCAGCACCGGCGTGAAATCGGTGGTGTCCACCTGATAGGTCACATTGTCGGAAACAACCTCAAGCCCCAACGCCTTGGCAGCCTCGATACCTCCATCCCGCTGGCTCAGCGGATCGGATTCGTTCGCAGCCACGAAAGCAACAGATTTCACGCCCTTTTCATCCTTGAGGTATTCATAGATCGCGGGACCGGATTGATAATTCGCAACCATACCCAGAACGGCATTCGATGCGGGGGCCGAGTACAGCTCTTTCGGGAAGGCATAAGGGAAATACATGATCCCTTGGGCTTCGGCGACCGGACGCACCGCTGCGGCACCGTCATCCACGTTGGGGCCGACCACATAGTGGATACCTTCCTGCGCCATTTTTTCCATGCCGGCAATGGCGCGTTTGGGGTCTTTCTGATCGTCAAACGAAACGATTTCGATATCGTAGGTGGTGTCACCGATTTTGTAACCACCAGACTCATTGATCCATTCAGCGCGCGCTTCCATCGAGCGCTGATTGGAAATGCCCCAGGCCGCCGCCGGACCAGAGGTCACGCCAACAAAGCCTATCTTAAGGACGGGGTTTTCGGCCCAGGCGGCCGATCCAAGCACGGATGCGGCCAGCGCCAAAGCAGCCGATGATTTCATCAGAGTTCTGCGTTTCATTGTTTCCTCCCTACTGAGGTCTCCGCGCCTCTTTCGGGCGCTTGCAAAAATAGACTGTGTCATCGGTCGAATCCCGGTGAACGCATCAAGTTCTGTATTGTTAACAATTTCTGTCAACACTTTATGTTTGGAGAAACATTGATATTGTCAACAAAGCACCGATATATTGTAAGAAGAAAACCTTGCAGCTATTAACAAAATTCAGGCCAACCCCACCGGAATGAAACGAGATGACGGACGAATCTGAAGACAAGCTAAGCACCCTGCGAACTGATCCTGATGAACAAATGATCGTTGATCGGATCTATTCTGCGGTGATGGAGCAGAAACTGGCACCCAGAACCAAGCTTAGCGAACTGGCTTTGTGTGAGACGTTCGGCGTCGGTAGAATGCGCGTGCGCCGCGCGCTGTTGCTGCTTAGTAGCCAGGGGATCGTCGATCTGCACTCCAATCGAGGGGCCTATGTTGCCTGCCCCAGCGCCGATGAGGCCCGCGAGGTCTTTGTTGCCCGTCTGATGATTGAAACTGGTATCGTGCGAGAATTGGCGCGCGGTATCAGTAACGAGGGCGTTCAAGCCCTACGTGCGCATGTCGAGAAAGAAGAGATTGCACGGAATGATGATGACAGGACGGAAATGATCCGTCTTTCAGGTGCCTTTCACGTCGAACTGGCGCGATGTCACAAGAACTCGGTTCTGACCCGCGTTCTGCGAGAGTTGGTCACCCGCACTTCACTGATCGTTGCCCTGTTCGGATCGAACCGCAATGCCACCTGCCCGGATGACGAACATACTTCGATCATTGACGCGATTGCAGATGGCCAACCGCAGGCGGCCGAAGACGCCATACGTCACCATATTCTTCATGTTCAGAATTCGCTGGATCTCGAACAAACCCAAAAGACAGAACCTGATTTGGCGAAGATACTAAGCGGGCGGAGGTAACTTACATTTTGGGTCGTACCGCAGGATTTTTAGGCTTCGCTAATGGTCGCGCAAATCATCTATTATTGGCTAGCAAGTAGTCATATCTCCGTTGCACAAGTTACGCTGCGAATCTCAAAGGGCTGGTGTTGGTTCGGGTTTGTTAACGAGAGATATAGTGCCGAAGGATGTGTCGCAAATATTTGGAGCGGCCAAAGTCAGCGACTTACTGGATACACCTATCCTGCGATCTCGGCGAATAGCTGGAAGCCAGACGTCGTATTGCTGGGGAATTGCCGCTTCCGGATCATGTTGGCGACTTCGATGCCGTCCAGTGTAGCCGAGGCGGATCTGAACGATTTGAACCCACACACGTGCCGGACGCGACGCTTGATAAATCGATGATCTTGTTCGATCAGGTTATTCAGATACTTGGACCTGACCGTTTGGATTTTGGCTGAGCAGCCAAACCGATTGAGGATTTTGTTCACCTCTCGAATGCCCGCTGCGCTGGCGCCACTTTTGTCGATGACGATCTTGCTCGGGATTCCATTTGAAGACAGCGCTTTGGCAAAGAACCTGGCGGCTGCTGGACGGTTCCTGCGCTCAGGCAGCATGAAATCAAGGGTATTCCCAGCTTTGTCGACTGCCCGATAGAGGTACATCCATTTGCCGCGAACTCGAATATAGGTCTCATCCATACGCCATGAACTCAGTGTTGGACGCTTCTTTGACTGCGAACGAGCTGCGACGATCAGCGAGTAATTCACAACCCACCTATTCAATGTGGCATGATCAACCCGCCCACCGCGCTCAGCCATGATCTCTTACAAGTCACGATTGGACACCGTGTGCCGCAGATAGAAGTAAACAACGTACGAAACTGCATCCTTGGGGAAATGACAGGGTTGTGTTGCGAAGTTTTGGTTGGATTACAATATCGCGCTGCGGCAGTGGGTTTAAGAGGCGAGCTCAGCGAACTGGCGAAAGGGACAGAGTCCGGGCGTGATTTGACCTTTGCGGATCATGTGCGCCACTTCAATTCCGGCCAACGTTGCCGCCGCTGATGCGAAGGCTTTGAATCCCAGCATCGGGCGGGTTCGCCTTTTGATGAAACGGTGATCTTGTTCCACAATATTATTCAAGTATTTCCGCCTGACCATTTCAATGGGAATCGGGCAACCAAAGCCTTTCAGCATCTTGTTTATGGCCTTGATGCCAGACGTGTTAGCTCCGCTTTTGTCGATGACAATCTTTCTCGGAAGGCCGTTGACCTCCAGCATCCGGGCGAAGAATTTGGTGGCGGCGGGTTTGTTTCGACGCTGCGAAAGCATGAAGTCAAGCGTCTTGCCGTGCTTGTCGACAGCTCGATAGAGGTAAACCCACGCACCTTTCACCTTGATGTAAGTCTCGTCCATTCTCCAAGAACGGTCGCAGGATCTTTTTCGTCGCCGCGCAGCCTCAGCTATCGCGCCGGAATATCTTGTTACCCAGCGGTTCAGTGTGGTGTGATCCACCGAAACGCCTCGCTCTCGCATGATCTCCTCCAGATCACGGTAGGACACGCCGTATCGAACATAAAAGAACACGGCGAACAGGATCACGTCCTTCGGATATTGCGCACCTTTGAATGAAATCATGAACAGGTTCTCGACTGAATACACCGGCTATCATTCACCGTCTGCATTCAAGCGCGTCAATAGTCAAAAGATTGCAACAGAACCAATGACAGCCCTTTAACGAGATCATGTGGTTCTGTCGCAAAGATTTTGCGAGCAGAATATTTTCCCGATAGGCGACATGTGAGTACGCGAATGAGGATCAACACAGGGAAAAATTGGCCTCTAGTCGCTCAGTTTCGGCCATCAGTTCGGCTTCAAGCTGAATGTAAACAGAACAATTTCCTAATTTTTAACAGCCCCGAGAAAGTTTGCGACACAAGTACAAACACTCATACCACTCAAAAGGAAAGCAACCTCAATGCGCAGAATTTACGCAGAATGCGCACCATGTAGTACTTGATGGACTTCGATTTCTGCTTTTAACAAGCGGTACCCTTGGATACATGCAATTAGAAACCCTCTCATGTGAATACGTCTGGTTCGAGCTCCTCCCAGAATTCAAAGATCTTGGTGGCATTCAGCCCTGATCGCCATCCATGAGCTCTGAAATGTTCTCGGTCGAGGTCATTATCAAGGCCCGACAGAAAAAGCCGCTTATCCGCATCGCGCTGCGTTGGGTTTCGCCGCGAAACCAGATCCTCAACAATTGCCAATCGCCGCGCACGTTCGGTTCGCTCTGCAGTCCTTACTTCGTATTCCTTGTCCTGCTGCTCTTGTTCGGCAATCCTGCGTTTTGCAGCTTCACCCGCTGATGGGTCTGGCACCATCGAAGTTTTCGTTTCTGGCACTTGATAGTTGTCCCGCAAGGCAGCAGACAGAAAACCAAGAGTAGACTTTACACCATCCCTGCCCTTGGCATATTCGAGCTTTTCCCGAACATAGTCTTCGCCATGTTCAGAAATCCATTGTCGCGCCAACCTGTCAGACACACCTTGCTGGCGCAGCGTCTTGTAGATTGTCAGATTGCGAACGCCATCTTCATCGTCAATCTCAAACATCGCTTTCTGCGGGTTGCCCTTTATCAGGAACCGAATATCTGTAACTGTACGTCCCTTTTTTTGGAACTCCGGCTCAATGAGAATATCAGAGCTTTTGTTAACTTCGGCGACGGCGGGCTTGATGATCTTGGCATTTAGGTGCTTGAAGCTGCCATAGTACTCGCTCCCGTCGACTCCCATTAGCTTTCTAAAGACGTCCAGCGCCCACCAACCCGTCGACCCGGTCCGGACAAATCGATAGCAGTTTTCATAAAGCGCCAAGCCGTGCCCTGAACTAAAATTTCTTTGAATCTGGACATTTATTAACGCGTAAATCTTTGGATCATAGAGTTTTTGCGCCAACGCCGGAGAATATGCGTATTCACAGATACCATTCTTCAGTTTGGCAAAACTCAACAAAGATGAGACACCCCATTCTTGGCGCCCCTGTTCGTCCAGCATATCCCATTCGGCGACCGTTTCAGCCAGAGCCCGCAAGCTTGCACGCAGAGTGTCAAAGTCGTTTGAATTATACCCAACCATCATCGCCAATGTTCTGGCATCAATTGTATGGGTCGGTGCAGACGTTAAAGCATCATAGGCATTCAACAATAATACGTTCGACAGCTTGCGTTGCAATAACGACAGCTTGCCACTGATGTGAATCGCGGCGACGTTCTTTTTTACTGTCTCACGGCGTAACGCGCCTGAGAGATTGTCCATGTCAACTTGTGTATCCGGCATGATTCTGCCTGGCTGCTCGTTTCCCTATTGTTTGCACAATAGGTACCTGAGTTGCAATCTTATTTGGGTGCCCAAATACAGGATTAGCTTTATCCCGTGAACGGGTACCTATTGGACGCGGCCCTGAGGTTATCCACAGAAACACCCGAAATGGGATTCCATCGAAGCAAAGAACAAGGATAATCTCGTTCCTTGAACCTTGTATTAGAGCCTTTTCCGCCCTGAATTGCACCATCCTGAGAATCGGCCCCCTATTTACCGTAACTTGACACTACAGAACCTGTGTTTGGGTACCTATGATCCCGTATTAGGGTCCCCTACACCCTGTAAACGGATACCCAATGTCGATTAACGACTTGATTATAAACATTTTTATCATCGCAAAGATTCTAAATATTACAAATAAACTAAACGATTTGTTGCGTTCTTTTTCGTTATTTCTTTGAGTTTCGCTGCGAAACCTGGTGGTCGCCTCAACTTCTGTGGAAAAAACGAAAAGGAAGGATAGCCTCTCACCCAAATGTTCGCTACATTCCACCATATACGCTGACAAGGCGAACATTACCTGAGGTATCGACAGTGAATAAGACTAACCAACCTCCCCTGCCCCCTTATCTTAACCTCGATCCAGAAAGCGCAGCGGCGAAGTTGCCAGATCCTATTGGAACTTCGCGATTCGCAAAAGCCGCCGCGTTCTGTGCAAAAGGACGCGAAGATTTAGCCCGGAGAGGCTATGCGCCCGACGGTGAAAAACGGTTACGTCGTTTCTCTATCTGGGAAATCACAAAGTACCTTATTCCTGTAGCGCCCGCTCACCTAAGGCGCGTTCTCAAAGCTAATGCAGAGCTTCCTCAAGGAGAAGGAGAAGCGGGGTCAAAGTGGTTTACTCTTGAAGAGGTTTTAATCCTTCGAAAACACTTTGCGGCAGAAGGTGTCAGCACCAAAGAATACTTGCCATATCGCCCGGAGGGCCTGCCTGCGAAAGTTGTATCGGTAGCAAATTTCAAAGGGGGGGTTGGCAAAACTTCAACTGCGGCTCACCTCGCTATGTCTGCGGCATTGGATGGGTACAAAGTTCTTGTAATTGATTTGGATAGCCAGGGATCAATGACGTCAATTCTTGGCGGAACAGTTGCGGACGAATGGCAAACAGTATTTCCGCTGATAGCCAAAGATTACGCAAGGGCTGTTCAAGAAGAAAACCGCGTCAGGCAGGTCGGCGGGCAGGCCGAAATCCCTTTGGATGAGACACTGCAAGAGGCGTTAAATACAACTCCAACCGATGTTATTCAGAAAACCCATTGGCCCAATATTGACCTTATTGGTGCCCAGCTGAATTTGTATTGGGCAGAGTTCCAGATTCCAGTGTGGCGTATGGGATTAAGAAGTTGGCCATTGTGGGATGGCCTCACCAATTTCCTCGAGAATGAGGGTGTTCTCAACGATTATGACGTCGTCTTCATTGATACACCTCCTGCACTTGGGTACCTAACAATCAACGCTTTGGCCGCGGCTGACATCCTTTTGGTACCGCTCGGAGCTTCGTTCCTGGAGTTTGATTCAACCGGCCGGTTCTTTGACATGCTCTATACGACGTTCGCAAGTATTGAAGATGGGGAAAACACCGCCCAACGAGCAGCCGGATTGCCAGAGTTGAAGTTCGAATGGGATGTCGTTCGGGCAATCATTACCCGATTTGATGCCAGCCAACAGACAGATATGGCGAACGTGATCCAAGCGTACTTTGGCGACTTCATGAACGCTTACCGACAGGATTTCACTGCTTTGGTCGGGCAGGCGGGTGAACAAGTGAACGGTATTTATGAGGCTGACTACCGGGATTTTAACCGCGAAACCTATGTCCGTGGACGTGAAACTTTTGATCGTACCTACGCGGAATTCAAAGAAGTTCTAATAGGTTGCTGGTGGCGCGATGCCCAATTGGGAGGAGATTCGAATGGCTAAACGTAGAAGGCTTGCTGTTCCAAATACAGCGGAGTTGGAAGAGTTGGAGGTGGGTTTCGCCGCGAAACCTTCGTTGAATCCATTTGAGGGTTCGTCGTCCACACCACCAATTGCTCAGGTGGCGGCTGAAGCTGCGTCCCTAAGCGGAATGACAACTGTGACGGACCGTGTCGAGTTAGCGAAAGATCAAAGCGACGCCGCACGCTGGCGAGACGCTCAGGATGCCGGGTTGGTGGCTGAAATACTGCCTTTGGAATTGATCGATGCCGAATATATTCGTCGAGATCGAATGGTCGAAGACGAAGAGGCCATGGCGGAACTTCTGGAGTCTTTGCGGTCTAACGGGCTGCGCACACCCATTGAAGTCACTCGTGTAGGCGACGGCTTTGGTCTTATCTCGGGGTTCAGGCGCTTAGACGCATTTAGACGTTTGTCCAAAACTGATGATCGGTTTGCAACCATTCCAGCCTTCGTGAGGGATGCCGGTTCGGGGCAGGGGGCTTACGTGTCGATGGTTGAGGAAAATGAACTCCGACTAAATCTTAGCCCATATGAGCGTGGACGCATCGCAGTTCTGGCTGTTGGACAGGGAATATTCGAGTCGACTGAGGCTGCAGTCGACGTACTATTTGCGACCGCCTCCAAAGCCAAGAGATCGAAAGTTCGAAGCTTTGCGATGATCCACGAGGCGCTCGGCGACTTACTGCAGCATCCTGTGGCGATTTCGGAAAAAGCGGGTTTGAAACTCGCGTCGGCGCTGAGAGGGGGTGCCCAGAGCAAACTTCGTCAAGCTCTTGCTGAAGCCGAAGTTATCGATCCAAAAACCGAATGGGATGCTCTGGAAGGTGCAATGAATTCGTCTCCTTCACCTACTGCCGAGAAAGCCCGTGGAGGGCGTCCGCAGCTAGTCAAGCCGTTGACGCCGGTCAAGTTAGCTGGAGGGGGGGCAGTACAGGCCGAGCTGTCACCAGATGAAGTTCGCATTCGAGTACGGTTGCGGGGAGTGTCAGAGGAGGTTGCTCAAGAACTGGTAGAACAGATCGCGCGCCAACTAAGTTAGTCTGGTAGCTAAACCGTCGATATGGTTCTTTGTTGGCATCTATTGGCCTGATCAATACTGCGAAAACTGTGCAATTTTCCAGGCTTTGCCATAGTGCGCGTAATGGGCTAATAAAGAGCATTACGGTATTTCCGCCCGATTATCTTAAATGTTTCGCAAACTTTTGGAACAGCCAGAAGCGACGGTCTACTGGAGGATCTATGGTTCTGTCGCAAACTTTGTCCCTACCTGTCAGGTCGAGTGCATTTCTGGTAGCGCGCACTAGAACTTGACAGGAGC
>NZ_JBXWOX010000044.1:0-15069 GCF_059611125.1 Ruegeria sp. CDSB029 | reverse complement strand
GCGCAAACAAACTCCCAGAACCAGAAGGCCTCACAGCCTGACCTGTTTCGTTAGGGCGCAAAAAATGCGCCCTAACGAAACTGATATTACCTTGTTTTAAAGAGCTTTCGGAATGGTCGCCTCAGAGCGCCAGATAGCCTATTCCGGCAAACGCAAGCAAACATCCAAGCCATTGGCGTGGCACCATCTTTTCACGCAAGACAGCCCAGGCCAACACAACCGTCAGCAGCCCAAAGACGGACGCTGTCACCGAGGCAAATTGTGCATTCGGCAACCCGCCCGCCGCGATCACGCAAAGGATGGCAACAGCATCCAGAACACCCATGACACAGAGAAGAGGCAGAGCCCGCCGCCCGGGCCAGATTGATCTCCGGGATGCCAGGGCGATCATGCCTAGGGCAAAAACTGCCGTCAGTCGAATAACCAGAGAGATTGAGTATTCGTCATTATGTTCGGTTGCATATTGTCCTAGCGCAAAGGTGGCGGCGAACCCGATTGCTGCAAGTATCGATAACACCACCGTCGGGCCAGCCGCTGGGTATTCGGTCGCGTCGCGTTCAGATTGGGCAGCCACAACAGAAACGCCAACACCAATCGCGATGATGGCAAGCCAGTGCAACGGGCTGACCGTTGCGCCGCGCCAGATGGCCAGTGAGACGGACAACACCGGATAGCTTGCAACAATCGGAGCAACCAGCCGGACCGGGCCGCGTTGAAAAGCGGCGTACATGCTGATGCCCGCCAACAGATAACACCCCCCTGCAGCAACAGCGCTGATCAATGCCGTGCCAGGAATCGGGTCGACTTCACCCATCATCGCAACCAGACCAAGTTGCAGCACTGCGCCCGAAACCAGCACAGCCATGAGCGAAGCAACCACACTGACAGACTGGCTGACATAGCGCACTGCCAGATCGTGTACCCCCCAGCAAAGTGCCGCCAAAAGGCCAAGCACCAGAGCGTTCATTCCGTCATCACCATCACTGATTTCACCTGGTTCCGCTTCTAAGTATGAGTATGTCAGAATGTCACTGTTGATAAACTTATTTTCCTGTTATGCAATATTGCAGGTGCCCGAGATATTGAAAGGCAGCACATGAAATCTGCGATGGAGCAACTTGGTGGTGAGACCCAACTGCGCGCTCTGGTCGAGCGTTTCTATGACCGGATGGAAACCGATCCGGCAGTGCATTCGTTGCACAGGCTGCATTTTCGAGGACATGGGCTGAACCACACCAGACTGGCTCAATTTGAATTTCTCAGCGGGTTTCTGGGCGGCCGCGCCTACTATCGTGAACGTTTCGGCCATATGGACCTGCGCGAAATCCATGCGCATATCCCCATCCGGAAGGCCGACGCAGAGCTTTGGCTGGACACTTTCGATGCCGCATTGGCGGATTGCGAATTGACCGGTCCGGTTGTGGAAAAGATGCGCGCGACGCTTCGCCGGGCTGCGCTTATGCTGGTTAATGACGTTCCAGATTGGCGGTTGGAAGCAGATGCCGGGTATACGTAAAGTCGCTTTGCGGCAATCACGGTAGTGTTCCGCGGTTCTGATCAAAGCCGATACCCATGACAAATGCCAAAATACGGTCGATTGAAATCATGCACCCACGTTCTGATGGTTTGCTTTTCGAACGTTAGCCAAGGAATGGCATTGACCTCCCAAACATCCATCGGGCCGCCCATTCCTAACAAAAGGTCAAAATCGTTCAGTTGCGGAACAGATTGCTCTTTGCAGAAATGTACGATCTGCGTGTCGTCTTGATGCTTGGTGATGTGGTCTCAAAACAAGCCGGGGCTCTGGCCTTGCGTATGCTGAAAAACGCGAACGTTCCTGGCGATACTCTTGGGGCCCGAAAATTTGAGCCGCAGCTTGTGCCGCGGCCCAGAAATGCAACCTTGCAACCCGACTTAGATGTCCAATGTGTTGTCTTTTTCCCAGCGCGAGAAATGGGAGACAAATGAGTTCCACTCCTGATGTTTCATCTTCAGGAACGCGGATGAGAACTCGGCACCCATCATTGCCTTCAGTTCTTTGTCCTTGTCGTATTCACGCAACGCATCAAGCATGTTCAAAGGCAGTTTCGGAGCACCACGAACCTTATGACCTTCGGCATACATATCGATATCCCAGCGTTTGCCTGGATCTGCCTTGGACCGGATGCCGGATAGCCCAGCCGCGATGATGACTGCCTGTAGCAGATACGGGTTGGTTGCCCCGTCTGGCAGGCGCAGCTCAAACCTGCCGGGGCCGGGAACGCGAACCATGTGCGTCCGGTTGTTGCCTGTCCAGGTCACTGTATTGGGCGCCCATGTTGCGCCCGACATTGTCCGCGGCGCGTTGATACGCTTGTAGCTGTTCACCGTGGGGTTGGTAATTGCCGCCAATGCTGAGGCGTGTTTCATGATACCGCCGAGGAAGTGTTTTCCGCGTTCGCCCAGCCCAACTTCACCGGTAGGGCCGTCGCCTTCGCCTGCAAAGACGTTGGTCTTGGCGGCGTCACCCGGCGCATCCCAGACCGAGATATGGGCATGACAGCCATTTCCGGTCAGACCTTCGACCGGTTTCGGCATGAAGGTGGCGCGCAGGCCGTGCTTTTCAGCAACCGACTTGGTCATGAATTTGAAGAACGAGTGCTTGTCGGCGGTGCGCAGCGCATCATCAAATTCCCAGTTCATCTCGAACTGGCCATTGGCGTCCTCGTGGTCGTTCTGGTAGGGGCCCCAGCCCAGTTCCAGCATGTAATCGCAGATCTCGCGTACCACATCATAGCGGCGCATTACGGCTTGTTGGTCATAACAGGGCTTTTCTGCTGTATCGAATGGGTCGCTGATTTGCTCGCCATCCGGGGTCAGCAAAAAGAACTCAGCCTCGATACCAGTTTTGACATGCATGCCTTCGCTTGCAGCTTCGTCAATCAACCGGCGCAAAACGTTGCGCGGGGCCTGCGCGACATCCTTGTCTTCCATCACGCAGTTGCCTGCAACCCAAGCCACTTCGGGCTTCCACGGCAGTTGAATGACCGAGGACGGATCAGGCACCGCAAGCATGTCGGGATGCGCTGGCGTCATGTCCAGCCACGTGGCGAACCCGGCGAATCCCGCTCCGTCCTCCTGCATATCGGCAATCGCCTGCGCGGGCACCAGTTTGGCCCGCTGTCCACCGAACAGATCGGTGAACGAGATCATGAAATACTTGACGCCTTTTTCTTTTGCGAAAGCTGCGAGATCTGTCGTCACGATTGCTTTCCTTTCCCTGTTGTTTTTTGGTTTGTCAAAGCAAAAACGCGGCCCCCATCAGGGAGCCGCGCAGCATCTATTCAGAACCCTTCCTTGCCGGGGTACCAACTGGTTCCCGCCAGCGGCACCCGCGCCATGGCGGCGGCCTCCATTGTCAGGGCACACAAGTCCTCGGGCTCGAGGTTGTGCAGATGGTTGTGACCACAGGCACGCGCAATGGTCTGCGCCTCAAGTGTCATAACTTTCAAGTAGTTCCGCAGCCTGCGGCCTGCATCAACCGGGTTCAAGCGTGCTGCCAAATCTGGGTCTTGCGTGGTGATACCCGCCGGGTCCTGGCCTTCATGCCAATCATCATATGCGCCGGTGGTGGTGCCTAGCTTCTGATACTCGGCCTCCCACTTGGGATCGTTGTCGCCCAGAGCCACCAATGCGGCGGTGCCTATGGCGACCGCATCTGCACCCAGCGCCAAAGCCTTAGCCACATCGGCCCCGGTGCGGATACCGCCCGAGATAACCAGCTGCACCTCTCGGTGCACGCCCAGATCCTGCAGTGCCTGAACGGCGGGGCGGATACAGGACAGCGTCGGCAGACCGACATGTTCGATGAAAACGTCCTGCGTGGCAGCGGTGCCGCCCTGCATCCCATCCATGACGACAACGTCGGCGCCAGCTTTCACGGCCAAAGCAGTGTCGTAGTAGGGGCGTGTTGCGCCAACTTTGACATAGATCGGCACTTGCCAGTCAGTGATCTCGCGCAGTTCGAGGATCTTGATCTCAAGATCGTCCGGGCCGGTCCAGTCGGGATGGCGACAGGCCGAGCGCTGGTCGATACCCTTGGGCAGGGTTCTCATCTCGGCCACGCGGTCGCTGATCTTCTGACCCAGCAGCATACCGCCGCCGCCGGGTTTAGCGCCTTGGCCAACCACAATCTCAATTGCATCAGCCTTGCGCAGATCGTTCGGGTTCATGCCGTAACGCGAAGGCAGGTATTGATACACCAGCTTGGTCGAATGGCCGCGTTCCTCTGGTGTCATGCCACCGTCACCGGTGGTGGTTGACGTGCCCGCTGCGGATGCGCCGCGGCCCAGAGCTTCTTTCGCCGGACCGGACAATGCGCCAAAGCTCATACCCGCAATGGTGATCGGGATATCCAGCTCGATCGGCTTTTTGGCAAAGCGGGTGCCCAACGTTACTGAGGTATCGCAACGTTCGCGATAACCCTCCAACGGATAGCGGGATACCGACGCACCCAGAAACAGCAGATCGTCGAAATGAGGTACTTTCCGTTTGGCTCCCCCACCTCGAATGTCATAGATGCCGGTCGCAGCGGCGCGACGGATCTCGGCATTGATCGGGTTGGAAAATGTCGCCGACTGGATCGGCAGGGTGCGGGGGATCTGATCGTCCATATCTTTCATACCCTTCTTCCTCAGTAAGCGGCGGCGTTATCAACGTCGAAATTATAAAGCTGACGGGCCGAACCATAGCGTTTGAACTCTTCTGGCTTGGCGTCGCTGCCCGCGCGGGCCAGAAGATCCCTCAGGATATCCAGATGCTCGGGACGCATGTCCTTCTCGATGCAATCGGCGCCGAGGCTCTTGACCGAACCACGCACGAACAGCCGGGCTTCGTAGAGTGAATCCCCCAGCGCATCCCCAGCGTCCCCGCAGACAACCAGATTGCCATCCTGTGCCATGAAGGCGGACATATGGCCGATGTTGCCATGCACGACGATATCGATCCCTTTCATTGAGATGCCGCAGCGCGAGCTGGCATTACCTTTGATCACCAGCAATCCGCCATGGCCGGTCGCTCCGGCGTATTGGCTGGCGTCACCATCGACGATGACCTGACCGGACATCATGTTTTCGGCAACGCCCGGACCAACAGAGCCTTCGACCTTTATGGTCGCCTGTTGGTTCATCCCGGCACAATAATACCCGGTCGAGCCTTTGACCGTCACCTCAATCGGCGCGTCTAGACCGACGGCGATTGCGTGGCTGCCTTTAGGGTTCACAATTTCCCATCGGGTTTGATTGGTCTCGGCGTTTTGTGCCTGCAGGGATGAGTTCAATCCGCGCAGCCCGTCTGCCTCTAGATCATAGGTCTGCATATCAGGCGGCCTTTTCGTGGGTTGTGGGGCTGTCGTTGTGCGACCAGAAATATACGGTGGAGGGTTCAGGTTCCCAAACCCGGGCGTCTTCAATGCCCGGCAGGTTTACCAAAGCACGGTATTCGCTGCCAAAGGCCACATATTGGTCTGTTTCGGCCATCACTGCAGGTTTGCATGCAATCGGGTCACGTACGACACCAAACCCGTCTTTGGTGCCAACAACAAAGGTGAAGAAACCGTCCAGATCATCAATGCTGGTCTCCAGAGCCTCACCCAGTGTCGCGCCGTTCATCATTTTCCAGGTTAGATATGCTGCACCCACTTCGGTGTCGTTCTCGGTCTGGATAACCACACCTTCACGGCGCAGTTTGCGGCGCAACGAGTTGTGGTTGGACAGCGATCCATTGTGGACCAGACACTGATCGGGGCCGGTGTTGAACGGATGTGCGCCCATTGTCGTCACGGCGGATTCGGTCGCCATACGAGTATGCCCAATGCCATGGGTGCCGCTCATACCGTTGAGGTTAAATCGGTCTGCAACATCCTTGGGCAGGCCAACTTCCTTGTAGATTTCGAGGCTTTCGCCGCGGCTCATGATCCGAACCGACGGGCGGATTTCGGCCAGCGCAGCGCGTGCGGCTTCGAACTGACCGGCGGGAATTTCAAGAACGGTGTGTGTGTCGTTGTTTGTCTGACCAACCGTTGCGCCCAGCTTTTCACCCAGCTCATCAGCCAGGCCGACAAAGTCAGCATCGGGGTTGGGCGACTGGACTGTAATCTTGGTTTTGCCTGCCGACTCTGCGCCATAGATCGCGATACCGGCACTATCGGGGCCGCGGTCTGTCATCGTAATCAGCATGTCCGTCAGCATGTTACCCAGTTGGGGCGCAAGAGACTGGTCTTTGAGGAATAATCCAACAATTCCGCACATGGCTGGCAGATCTCCTTGTGTGTTTCACTATGATTCGACGGTATCAACAAAACTGGGGGACATCAATAATAGTAGGAAAGTTTTTTTCCTAAGAGGCAATGGGCGCGATCTCTGATTTCACGCCCATTGCCAGCTCTTAAAGCTGGATCAATATCGTTCCAGCTGTGCCTTCACCTTCTCTTCGTCGCCAGTGTGGCGGGCCTTCTCAAGGTGTTCACCTTCCCGGACGAACTGGATGCGATGCCAGCCAATCCAGAAGACCACACCAATGATGACCATCAGAACTTCGTAACCTTGGAAGGGGTAGATCGGACCGACCTCGGCAAGATCGACAGCCCAGCTTGTGTATCCGTTCGTAGACATGTCTTTCTCCTTTACTTCGCTGCCGCGCCAGCACGGGCAGCCAATTCCTGTTTGTCAGCTTCGATGATCGCTGCCTTGGCATCTTCGTAGGCATGGTGCTCGGCGTAATCGAGGCCCTGCAGCTCAACCTCTTCCGGAATGCGCAGCACGCCCATTGAAGATTGAATCTTGGCCAGAGCCCATCCAGGCAGGAAGCCCAGAACAAAGAACATGATGACCGCGCCGGTGATCTGTCCGATCGGGTTGATTGTTGCGTATCCCTCGTATGGCGAAGATGGCACACCCCAGAGGACAAAGCCTGAAATCACCAGGCCAACAACCCCGGCATAACCGTGCACAGCAACGGCGCCCACCGCATCATCCAGCTTGAACCGGCGTTCAACCCAGTAGTGCAGCTTGTACACGATCACGACACCGATGGCGGCAATGATCATCGCTTGGATTGGGTGATACAGGTCGTTACCGGCCGAGGCGGTGATGATTCCGGCAAGCCCACCCGAGAAAGTCCAGAACGCATCACCCTTCGAGATCACGTAAGCAGCCATCAGACCGCCGGATAGCGACATGAGGAAGTTGAAGGTGATCGCCGACAGGGTCGTCGGAGCCAGATAGATATTGGTTGCTGTCCAGGTGACGCCGGTGATCTGCCCATCGATCCCTTCAGGTGAAATCACTGGCACGTTGCACGCGGCATAGAAGCCCCAGAAACCAGTGTAGATCAGGAAGATACCGATCGTCAGTAGCCACGGATTGTGCGGAGGAATGTCCCGTGGTGTACCGTCCTTGGCGAACTTGCCTAGGCGCGGGCCCAAAACCATGATCACACCCAATGCGTAACCGCCTGCAATTGCGTGAATTACACCGGAAGCATATGCATCATGGTAGCCGAGAATGCGAACCATCCAGCCGCCGTAGTGCCAGCCCCACGCAGCGTCGATGATCCACCAGACCGATCCGATCATGACCGCATGAACCCAGAGCGCCGAAGACCTGATCCGTTCGATCACGGAACCCGAAACGATCGAGGCCGCCGTCCAAGAGAACAGCAGGAATGCCGCCCAGAAAACGCCAGTGATTCTGTCACTAACATTGGTCGCCATCGTATCGGCCCAAGGCAGATTCGCTGCGCCCGCTTCAGTGTCCAGACCGCCCCAGAACGGAAAGTTTGGAAAAGCCCAGTAGATCCACCATCCAAAGAAGAAGAACGTGACCGTCACCAGAGGGATGATCATGATGTTTTTCATCAATGTGTGCATATGGTTACGGGCACGACTTGCGCCGACTTCGTACATGCAAAAGCCCACATGGATGAGGAACATGAAAACGACAGTTACCCAGTAGTAGAACTCGGTAAAGATCGTCGTGAGAGCATTTAAATTGCCATCCACTTCGTAGTCTCCCTGTTGTTGCAGCAGGAGGTCTCTCTGCGGAGTTTTCCTGCTGGGAAATTTTATCTACTCAGGGGACAATCTCGTGGGGCACCTGTCAATAGATATGTGGGGCAAACATCTTTAACGGTGGTGTCGCATTCTCAATTTGAAGGGTCGAAAACTGGCTTTTCTTCATGAAAATAAGGGGTTTCCTTCAACTCTAAGCCCCCGTCTATGGGTTCAGAAATTGAAGGCAAATATTCCCATCAGGAAAATATTCTGCACAGAGGTGTTGATTTTCAATCTGACATCAGCCTCAATATGGCAACAAAAAGCAATCAACGGGAGAGCTGAACCATGGCCATTCTTTGGAGGACGTCCGCCCTTGCGCAGCGCCATGCCGAGATCGGCGGCGAACTTGAGGACTGGAACGGCATGGGAACCGCATGGTTCTACGACCACAGCCCAGAGCGCGCCAAAGCTGACTATGAAGCAATTCGAACCAAAGCTGGCCTCATGGATGTTTCCGGCCTGAAAAAGGTTCACGTGGTCGGCGAAGATGCCGCATATGTCATTGATCGGGTCACCACGCGGAACGTGGAAAAGATCATGCCGGGTCGTTCGACCTATGCCTCGATCCTGAATGCTGAAGGCAAATTCGTTGACGATTGCATCATCTATCGCTTGTCGGTGAACACATGGCTTGTGGTGCACGGAACCGGTACGGGCATGGAGCAGCTGACGTCTGTGGCGGCGGGCAAAAACTGCGCGGTCATTTTTGACGACGACATGCACGACATGTCGCTGCAGGGACCGGTGGCCGTTGATTTCCTGGCCAAGCACATTCCCGGAATTCGTGATCTGGCTTATTTTGGGATCATGCAAACCAAACTCTATGGCTGCCCGGTGATGATTTCGCGGACCGGCTACACCGGTGAGCGCGGGTACGAAATTTTCTGTCAGGCCAAGCACGCAGTACACCTGTGGGACAACATTCTGGCCGAGGGCAAAGACATGGGCATCGTGCCGGTCCAGTTCTCGACGCTTGATCTGCTGCGCACCGAAAGCTATCTGCTGTTTTACCCCGGAGATAACTCGGAAACCTACCCGTTCGACGACGAAACATGCGGTGATACGCTTTGGGAACTGGGTTTGGAATTCACTGTGTCACCCGGGAAAACCGGCTTTATCGGGGCCGAGAACCACTATGCTTCGCAAGGCAAAGAACGGTTCAAGATCTACGGCGTCAAACTTGACGGCACGACCCCTGCGGACGAGGGCGCGGATCTGCTGCAAAATGGTGAAAAGGTCGGCGTTGTCACCTTCGGCATGTATTCCGAAATCAATGGGCACAATGTTGGTATCGCCCGTATGCCGGTTGCGTGTGCCTCACCGGGCACCCAACTGACGGTCCGCAACGGCGATGGGACAGAAATAGCAGCGACTGCGGAAGAGATGCCGTTCTACGATCAGGACAAATCGATCAGAACCGCAAAGGGCTGAGTTTAAGGGGGCGCAACGGACACACCGTGGCGCCCTTTTCCTATTTGAGGGCACAATGTCAAAGTTCGAATTTCCCAAGTCAATCGCAAGCCGCCCGGTCTGGGGCACGCTAGAGGTCCGCCCGGGCGAAAACCATCTCATGATCGCTGAGGCCGAAGGGGCCGAAGCCGTTCTTGACATCGCGACACCCGACCTGATGGCCAAAACCCATCTGATCTACATTCCCAAGGGAACGGATTACGTTGAGCGACTGCAGGCAGCGAAGCCTGCGCAATTCTACGAAGGTCCATCCTATGAGGCCTCGCTGCAGCGCATTCGCCGCGTTTTGGAAGATGCTCATATGGGGTTGCAGGTCTATCTGACCGGTTCAGAGGGCATGATGGGTCAGGCCATGAACGAAGTGATGGCGGTTGGCCTGCCGCACACGGCGATCCAGACAGAACATCGCGGTTCGGTTGCACGCCGTATGCAATGCGTGCATTGCAAGGGCATCACCGAAGATGTCGAGGTTGATCCGTTTGTCTGCGCGCATTGCGGGCTGAACCTGTTTGTGCGCGATCACTATTCCCGCCGTCTTGCCGCCTATCAGGGGGTCCGTGTCGATGCCGAAGACCATGGCAACGTGCCCGAGCCGAAAGGGATTTACGAATGAGCGGTGCCGAGAAAATCCAGGTCAAAGTGACTGAAATCACCCCGCTGAACGAGTTGGTAACGCGATTCCGGTTTGAACGTGTTGACGGCGGACAATTGCCAACTTTTTCGGGCGGTGCGCATACCGTTGTCGAAATGCAGGACGGCGGTATCACCCGCTTAAATCCATATTCGCTGATGTCGGATCCGTTTGATCGGTCGTCCTATACGATCTCGGTTCGGCGCGATGACGAGGGCAGGGGTGGTTCACTGTTCATGCACCGCCAGGTCAAGCTGGGTGATGAGATGATCATCAGCTATCCGGTCAACTTGTTTTCACTGGACCTGCGCGCCCGCAAGCACCTGTTTCTGGCCGGTGGCATCGGGATCACCCCGTTTCTAGCGCAGATCAAACAACTTGAACTGCTGCACGGACATTGGGAGCTGCACTATGCCTGCCGCAATCACGCGCTGGCATCTTATGCGGACCAACTGACCGACCGGCATCCAAATGAGACGCATCTGTACTACGACGACCAGAACCAGCAGATTGATCTGGAGAACCTCCTGAGCGGGCAACCTCTGGGCACACATGTCTATGTCTGTGGTCCCAAGGGCATGATCAACTGGGTACGTAATACCGCAGCCGCCGAAGGCTGGCCCGAGGATTGCGTGCATTACGAAGAGTTTCTGGCCCCACAGCCCGGTAAACCGTTCGAAGTGCGTCTGGCAGCCTCAGACAAAGTCGTTCATGTCGGTGAAAACGAAAGCCTGCTGGAAGCCATTGAACGTGAAGGTGTGGATGCGCCGTATCTGTGCCGTGGCGGCGCCTGCGGTCAGTGCGAAACCGTGGTGCTGGATCACGACGGCAACTTTGTGCACCGCGATCACTGGCTGACCGACGAAGAAAAGGCATCGGGCAAGAAAATCATGCCCTGCGTATCGCGTTTCGAGGGCAAGTCCCTCGTGCTGGACCGCTGAGAGGAGGCCCATCATGACCATTCAATTCAACGACGAGTCCTTCCGAGACGACTATACGTTCCACAACTCGGAATGGGCGATCAAACGCTTTCCGTTCCCATTCCACGAAGACAGCTACATGTACTCGGTCAACATGGAACAGCATCGCGGTGGTCCCGAGGGCTCGGTCTATGAAATGCGGTTCGATGTGGACGAGCACTACGTCTCAGAGATGAAAGATCGCGCAATGGTTCTGGATCAGGACCCGCTGCGTTGTCAGTCGTTGCCGCATATGACATTGGCCGGTTGGGACTTGCTGGAACTGATCATGGTTAGCAAGTCCGAGGATTACCCGGACCTGTTCGAGCTGCATCGCAACGGCAATCAGTGGCGCTGGATCAACAAGCCGCTGGGGATTGATCACAGCTTTACCTTCATGGATGAAACCACGCTGCCTTATGGGCCGATGGAATACATCACGCGACAGGCTCAGGGCGATTTCGCTGTGCTGGATCAGCGTGATGAGATGCTGTGGATGGATGCTGGTATGGTGACGACGCAAGCCGATTGGAGTCTTGATTTCGACATCGGCATGAACTTTTTCGAATGGCACGCGCCGGTTCCGAAGGCCCATGAAATGGGTATTTTCCAGCGCGCGCTGAAGTTCTTGCTGAATATCCAGCAGGGCGCCCCTGCGCGGCGTCTCAACTGGACCATGACGGTGAACCCTTTGCTGGATACAAGCCCGGAAAACTATCACAAATGGGGGATCCAAAAGACCACGCTGACGCCCGAAAACATCGCCCACAAGCAGCATCTGCGGGTCGAGTTGCAGACGTTCTTCCGTCTGCCGCGCTCCAATGCGCTGGTGTTCCCGATCCGCTGCTATCTGTGCAGTTTTCAGGATCTGATGACTGTTCCCAAATGGGGCCGTCGTCTGCACCGGGTTATTCGAGACCTGCCTGAAGAGCTGGCGACTTACAAAGGGTTCATCGACAACCGTCCGATGATGCTGGACTATCTCGGCCAGTTTGACGACGGATTGCCCACATCGCCGGGGATTTGGCCGGATCTGGAAACGGAACCGCCTTTGTCGAAGTGAGCATTGTGAAGCGCCCTTGCTCAAATGACTGATCCGAACATCACGCCTTGGCTCATTCCGAGAGATGACTTTGCGTTGTATGACGCGCTTGCGCTGCTTCGCGCGTCATTTCAATTCATGGATGCCCGGATCGACCCCCCGTCTTCTATCCATAGGCTGACGGTAGAAGGGATGCGGGCGCATTGTCAGGACGGTGGTGAAATCTGGGCCATCGGCCGACCGCTATTCGCATGTATGTTTCTGACGCCCAAACCTGACTGCCTGTACGTGGGGAAGCTTGCAGTTCAGGAAGGACTGCGGGGGCAAGGTATCTGCCGCATGTTGGTGGATCATGCTGCAAGCCGTGCAACTGAGCTTGGTCTGCCTGCGCTGGAGCTGGAAATGCGTGTGGAACTCTCTGAAAACCATCGTGTGTTTTCAAGACTTGGATTTACGATCGTCGGTACAGGCAGCCATGAAGGCTATGACAGACCCACGGATTTCCTATTGCGCAAACCGATCAGTTTGCCTGCGGATAGCTGATCACTGATATGTAACGGGCCGGCAGATTAACCAACCGTTCCGGACCATGGGGCGCGTCCGCATCAAAGAACAGGGTGTCACCTGGTTTCAGGGGGTAGATCTGGTCCCCATGGCGGTAATCTACTTCGCCTTCCAGCATGTAAATCGTCTCAATGCCACCATGTTGAAATGTTGGAAACACGTCGGATTTAGCGGTTAGAGTGATCAAGTAGGGTTCGACAATTACGCCTGATCCGTTGGCGCCGATATGCCCTAACAGATTGTATTGATGGTTTGCGCGTGTTCCTTCACGCTCCAGCTCCACGCCTTCACCAGCTTTTGTATGAACCGCCTCACGGCGTTCTTCGAACTGTCTGAAGAAGCTTGTCAAAGGAACCGAAAGTGCATCCGCCAGCGACTGCAAGGTCGTCAAGGACGGTGACGTGTTTCCGTTTTCGATCTTGGATAGCATGCCAATCGACAATCCGGTTAGCTGGGCCAGCTCCGCGACGGTTATTTCCTGCTGCTTGCGAAAGGCACGAACCTCGCGGCCGATGGCAACTTCAAGAACTTTTTCTCTGTTACCCGAACGAACGGAATGTGGGTCCTGAGTCAGATTTGCCGCCATTTCTTTGTCGCGTTTTTTCAATTTTACTCTTTCAATGTCTTGCTACACTTGTCCAAACTGGTTCTGCAAGCAGGAGCAGCGGAAAACCCATTCCATTCGAAGTATCATAGCACCTAATTTTTCCTGATAGTAAAATAATCATGCTGACAGAAAAAAGACCAGAGATCAGAATTCCACGGTTTGATGGCTTTTCGATGGGGAGCCTGACATCGTTGATCGAATCTCTGCGTATCGCAACGATCGCGCCCGGCATTGAGCATTTCTACTGATCGCTTGTGACCGAAAGAGGCAAAAAAGTCACCTGCAGCGCCAATGCCGGGTTGGAGGTTGGAACATATGTATTGGATCGCCGATCGACGGACATTCTTTTCCAGCATAGCAGTCCGACCTCGGGTTTAAGCGATTGTAGTCAGGAAAACAGAATGCCACTTACCCTTTTAGGGCACGGAATTATTTTGGGCGCTTTTTCATTAGGGCGATCTGATCTTTTTACCAATATTTCCCTTGGTTCAAGGCACATAGCTAGGAAGTGACGAGTGCAGCCAAAACGATTGCCGAGAGAAAGACTTTTGGGCATCTGTCGTAGCGTGTCGCCACTCGTCGCCATGCCTTGAGCCTACCGAGCATGATCTTAATGTGATTGCGCGGTTTGTAGCGGCGCTTATCACTTCGCGCGGGCCGCTTGTGTTGTTTCCAGCCCGGGATACATGCGCACAGCCCGTTTGATATCTTTGACGATCTTCTCGCCAGGGCTCTTCCTTGTCTTTCTTATCATCCACTCCTCAGTGGTTGCGATGAGCCAAGGACTCTTTCTTATCAAATACGGCTATATGGAACCAAAAGCGCTGACGCCAGAAACGGCCCGACATACCACAACAACCTCATCGAGGTGCCAGACGTCGCCTGTACGACCCTGTCGGCCTCGCAACAACATCTCCTCAAATTTGCGCAAGCTCAGATTGAAGCAAGTTTACAATCACACCGCGCGCGCAATGATCTGGCCAGGAAACCGGTGACGTTTGTAGCTGATGGATTTTGAATCCCCCGACGCCAACTACGTCCAAATCCAGGTTTGAGCAACCACTCCAGAGATACCGTGGCAAAACCATCTGCTTTACTCAGCATAGTTGGGCATGGCTCGACGGCGCACGAAAGTTCGCAACTCTTTCATTGATGCGATTGCCCCAATCAGAAAGGCGACGGATAAAACCGCGCCCCAGTAGGTCTGTGAAATAATACTCACCTGCAACGTTTCATTTGTTCGAACGCCACTGACTGCCAAAAACAAAAGCGTAAAAATCGAAGGTAAAATGGTCGGTGAAAGTGAAAAATTGGTGCGCCGGCGTAATAGGACCAGAGAGACAATTGCGCTGACAAGCTCTGCAGCTATACCTATCCAGATAACCGACAAAATATTGCCTTGGTGGTACGCCGCATGCCACACGAGAGGTAAAGCGCTCACACGGACGATATTGGCGATCATGGCGTTTTCAGTTCGAGCTTTTGCGACTGCCATAGTGGTGCTGCCACTGCGCGACGCTCGAATTCCCTGCATGATGGCAAGCCATGCGAGAATGGGAATGACCGCTGCATACCTGTCCCCAAGCGCGAGACTTACAAACGGCTCGCCGAAAAAAATGATGCAAACGGGTTCTGTCGCAAACTTTTCAGATGGCAGAGCATTAGTGGAATTGGTGAGCGGTTTACCCTGCCAGTTGGGCGAAC
>NZ_JBXWOX010000043.1:0-15135 GCF_059611125.1 Ruegeria sp. CDSB029 | reverse complement strand
CGCGGGATGGAGCAGCCCGGTAGCTCGTCAGGCTCATAACCTGAAGGTCGTAGGTTCAAATCCTACTCCCGCAACCACTTGGGTCGAACAAAGTACCGAACAAGCCGCCGCAAGGCGGCTTTGTTCATCCTGGGCTAGGCTAATCATCGCTGCCAGTGCACCTTCCAACTCGATCTGCACGCCATCCCGTTCATGTTGGATCGTAACACGTTCGATCAAGCCCCGAATGATCTCCAATGCCCCTGTGCGGATTGCCGGGTCGGATAGTGCCTGTGTCAAATCGGCGACCTTGGAGCGATAGAGTTCGGTCAGGTTCGGGTGCAGTCGCACTGGTGACGGTGCAGGTTCGGAGAGCTTACCATCAAGATCGGCGATCTGCGCTTCGAGTTCTTCGAGCTTGGCTTGAAGTCCGGGTGTACGAAAGCCCTCTGCGATTGCATCATAAAACCCATTCAGTTTGCGCGCAGCTTTGTCCCTTTCGGATTGCAAACGGGCCCGAGCTGCCTCCAACGCGCCCGTTTCCGCGTTGGCGGCTTCGCTGAAAGATTTGACGAATGTGGCCACAGCATCGGGCTGCATCAGGCGCTGACGCAGCAAACCCAGAACCGCGTCTTCCAGAACGTTACGGCGAATGGATTGCTTATGGGAGCATGTGCCGAGCTTGCGGGCGGCAGAGCAGGCGAGGTAGTCGCGTCCGACTGTGGCAAGCGGCCCTCCGCAGGTGCCACAGAATGCAAGACCTGTCAGCAAGTGTTTCTTGCGCCGCTTCTCCCAGAACCGTGTCTTCTTGATGGCTTTGACGCGGGGGTCGGCCTCGATCTCGGCTTGCCGCTGCTTCACCGCCTCCCAAAGATCGTCACCGACAATACGCATCTCGGGGACTTCTGTGATTATCCATTTGGAGGGATCGTTGAGACGGGACACACGCCTGCCGGTCTCCGGGTCCTTGATGTAGCGCAACCGGTTCCAGACTAGGCGACCGATATAAAGCTCATTGTTGAGAAGGCCCGTTCCGCGTGTGCGGTGTCCCCGGATGGCCGTGTCACGCCATAGTTTGCCTCGGGCACCGGAAATATCCTCGGTATTCAGGCGGCGCGCAATGGCCTTCGGGGAACGCCCGTCGGAAAACTCCCGAAACACCCGCCGAATTACCTCAGCTTCCGCCGCGTTGATCCGTCGTTCTCCCCTGACGGGTAGGCCGTCCAGGCCGAGACGCCGGACGACGTCATAGCCGTAGCTATTGCTGCCACCGGAGCGTCCAAGTTCGACCCGCCCACGCAGTCCCCGCCGGGTTTTGTCGGCCAGGTCTTTGAGGAACAGTTGGTTCATGGTGCCCTTGAGGCCCACATGCAACTCACTGATCTCGCCTTCGGCCAGTGTAACGATGCCGACTCCTGCGAAGCTCAGGCGTTTGAAGATCGCTGCGATATCAGCCTGATCACGGCTCAACCGGTCCAGCGCCTCCGCCAAAACTAGGTCAACTCGTCCTTCCTGAGTTGCATTGATCAGCTCTTGCAGGCCGGGGCGCAACATCGAGGCACCGGAGACCGCACGATCTGAATAGGCGTCGACAATGGTCCAGCCTTCACGCTCTGCACGTTCTCGACACAGCCGCAACTGATCCTCGATTGATGCGTCCCGCTGCATTTGGCTTGAGAAACGGGCATAGATTGCAACTAGGGTCATCGCCGGGCCTTTCTCTTTTGGTTGATCAGGGCCGCATAGTCGCGGCCCGCTTCAATGGTCTGGGCGTGAAAATAGTGGCGCTCGGCTGTTCCGAAGCTCGTATGCGCAAGAATTGGTCGAATTAGCTTGGCGTGTTCCGGAGAAGATCGGGCCAGTGTTGTCGCGGCAGCATCCCGAAAGAAATGCGGCGGGATACGGCGACCCGTTAGCTTCAGCGTCTGCTCAGCGATCCGGGGGCTCAGCGCATCTTTCTTCAAAGGAGTACCAGACCGGCCAACCCACAGGACATCGTGTTGCTGTTGGCCACGCTCCATAAAAAAGGGACGGGCTTCGTCGACATAACGGCGTAAGAGCGGCTCAACGCTCGGCGGAACATCAGCTTCCCAGGGATGCCCTGATTTGGTCAGATCCCCTGTGAGCGCAACAATCATGGCGTCCGGTGTGACTTGCAGGGATGGGCCAATCTGAAGCCCGGCGAAGGCACGTCGCCGCATGGGCATCAGGGCTAGCATGGCAATCATTGTTCCATCCCGCAGGCAGATCATTCTGCGTAACGATGTTCGGGCGACTTCTGCATGTTCCGTTGCCAGTGAGATACCTGCCCGAAGCAATACATCGCTGGACAGTACCCGGCCTAGTTTCCGATCCCGATCACCGTTGCCTGCGGTACGCTTCAATCCCGTTTTTAGCCTGCGCTGACCGGTCCAATCGTGCACAGGATCAGCCGCAGAGAGGACACGCAATACGCCATCTATGAACATCAACCGGGTCATCGGTCGGGTGTGTGAGAGGTCTTGAAGCCAAGCGGAAAGGCGCGGCAGGGTCGCGCGTCGCGCCGGAGGCAGCGTGATCGCATCCGCATCGCTAGTAATCAGCCATTGCAGCCATCGGGCATAGCGAAGTTCCAGCGTCTTCAATGAGGTTGCGCGCAGATGAGCGAGGGCGCCGCAATCGTCGAGCGGTCCGGCCGCCTTCTGAAGCTTGTCCCACATATCCCAGTCGGACGCGGGCCAATTGGCGAGAGGCAGAACCAGGCTCATCTGCGGCGCCCTTTCTTGGCGTCGATCAGGTCGGCAAAGGCGCGCGTTGCCGAACGTGCTTCAAGACCGGAATACATGTTGATCGTGTGGCTGACTTCCGAATGTCCGAGCAACCGGCGGGCAACCTCATAGCCCCCAGGATTGGCGTCGAGCCAGTTCATCACCGCAAAGTGGCGAAACAGGTGGGCGTTCATCTCCAACCCCGTTTCCTTCAATATCCGTTTAGAGATGCGTTCCGACAGAACGCTGGGGTCAACGGAATGTTGACCAACTCTCCGGGGAAACAGCCAGCGTGTTCCCGCTGGGCGGAGTTCCGGGCAGCGAGATTTAAGGTGCGCATCGATCATGCGGACAACATCGCGCGGAACCTCAAACTCGACAGGTCGTTCATTTTTTGTCTCGTTGTCTTCCAGAACCAGGTAGACGCGCCCATCGCCGGGGCGGTGCAAGTGGCGTTCGAGGTGGATGCCAGCCAGGTTCTCCACGCGAACTGGGCAGACCAGCAAGATGGCGATGGCGAGCGCATCTTCGCGTGCCAGAGCCCAGCCATACGGTTTGGACGTGCCGCGCGGTCGGGCGAAAATCCGTTCAGGCAGGAGCAGCAGGCGCTGCTGGTGCCGGTCCTCCTGCAACACCCTCAGCCGGCTTCGGTTTTTTTGGGTCATGCCATTCTGAGGTTTGACGGCCAGGCGCGCGGCAAGCCCCGACAGCGCGTCCCGGGCGTCATCGGGTGCATTGAGTATCCGGGCTAGGTTGCGGAGCAGCGCGGCGATCTCGCTGATCATCTTTGTGGTCTGGTTGTTGGTGCGCGATAACATCTGGCGCGAACCTCGTTCCGCCGTCACCGGATTGATCAGAACGTCCAATCCGCCAATGTGGCAAATTGGGATGCCAGAATGAACCAGTTCGGAGGCAAACCGAACCAACTGTCTTTGGTATTGGGCCAGGGTCGCGGATCGGAGTGCTCTGTTCTGACCGTCATCTGCCAGCGGGTCCGGTTTGGACAGACGATGCATCAGCTCTGCAAGAGCTGTTTGGAATGGCGTTGGAAACGCGGTCACCGAAAAAGTGATGACCTTCTGACGAGATTCCAGGGGCAAAGTGACCCTGGGCCATTGTGAAATACGTCGGGCCGCCAGGTTCCAGCCGTTGACTGCAGCCCGATATGCAACATCAGGAGATTTGCTGATCTCGTTTTGCTCAAGGGCTACTCGATAGGCTTGAGAATGCTCTTTGCGCACAGTGGCGGGTTTGACGCCTTGCCGGTTCAGATAATGCACGAAGCGGCAGAGTGCGGGTTGCAATGTCTTGTCTCCGGACGCCAATACAATCACCCAGAGCGCGTGCCAATCGGGAGACAGATCTTCAATCCGGTTGTATCGCCGTTCCACCAGCCCGAAATGCGCGAGCGCAGCCCGTGCATCGCTGACCGCGTTTTGCCAACTCTTTGGCGTGAGACCCAGCGCAGCCGGTGAGACCTGGGTCAAACGGGGCTGCAACCATCGGCTATCGCAGGGAACGTCCTCGGGCGGCAGCGCAAGGGCCTTCGCCACGCGGCGCAGGCCGGAGATCAAGTCGCGGCGGCGCGCGTCAGACAGAGAGGTGTCGGAGTACAGCTGTTCGATAAGGTCGGCAAACATCGGTGTGTCGGCTTTTACGAAGGCCAATCTCAATGGAACGGGGCTCTGCTTAGTCATCGGGTTTGCGTTCCTCTGGACATGTCTGGTCTCGGGCGGACTGGTGTGGACAGGAGGTCCGATTCGGGAAAAGCGTAGCACAGAAAGTTAGAAACTTATGGGGATACCCTCTTCCCGAAACGTGTTTAACAAATTGATATTAATAGACATTAACGGCCACGAGTGCCTACCAGCAATGTGCCTGCCGGTAGGCGGCATGAGCTGCCGGATCAATGCGGATGAGGCGTCCGCCGGGGCCAACCCAGATAACCTCGAGCAGGCCTGCTGCAATCGCACGGCGCACCGTCTTCTCCGAGCAATTGTCCAGTTCAGCGATGTCCTTCACCGTCAGCAGCTGGCGGGTTTGTTTTTTCATTGCATTGATCCGTGGCATCGTGATGCGCCTCCTTTTTGGCAGAGGCGTTCCGGCCCAGTTCCCGTACTGCCTGGGCAGCCAGCAATCGGACCAACTGGTCAATCGCTGTCTCAACCTGCTGGTGCGCTTGGTCGTCAGAAGGGGGTATGGCAGGAACGCGTGTCATGCCATGACCATGACAACGCAGGCTTGCTCATTCTAAGTGTATTGATTGCCCGATTCAGGCGGTGCCCAACGCTCTTTCTCTTCTCGCTCAAGCTTGCCGCGAAAATCGTCAATATCCACTCGGATCGTCTCACCGCTCAGGTTTTGTCCCGGATCGGTGATGAACCTCACGACAGACTGAATGAAGTCGACGAGCGGACCTTGCCGTTGTCCGCCGGGGCGACCGTCTGAGTATGTCGTATAGGTCAAAGGGCGACCGGCATCTTTCCAGATATAGCAGCAGCTCTCGACGATGTACTGAAGGCGTTTGTCGCGCGAGAACCGCTTGTCGCGTGGCGACATCTCTGCAACCGCGCCGGGGGTCACAAGGATGTGCCGAATGTCATCTATCACGTCCTGAGTAAGTGTCGTTGCGGTCTCAATATTGTCGAGCACTTGGGGAAGAAGGTCTGCGTCTTCTGGCGTCGACGCGAAATAAGTCGAAAGCGAGCCCAATGAGTTCCGGAGTTCTTGGGGACTAATGGAACTCTGTTTGGCTTTCCGCAAAAGTTGCTTGAGGTGCTTTTGACCTCGTTCAATTGCTTGCGAGCGACGGACCTCGGTCAGGTTGATTGCGATGTCTTCATCGTTGTTGAGGCAATTCCCAAGAATCACAGAGAGTTCGCCAACGAGATTAGTTGGCAGGTCAAACCGTTCAGCCAAGCTCTCGATCATGTCCTCAGAAAGAGCGCCGCGTTCGCCATAACTGCCGAGCTTCCATGGCATCGAGCATTTGATCCCATCCATGTGCGGGTAGACCGAATAGTCACCTTCAATATCTACGACGTCGTGATTGTCCTTCGGACCGCTCTCCGCGTTAGCGCTCATGTTATTCTCCGTTTGGTTCACTCAATAGTTTGGTCGCACGTCCAAAAGCTGATGTGCATCAAGGCAGTATTGTTTGCTGAGGAAGCGCGCTGGTTGACACAAGGCGACCCCTTCAAAGGTTGCACATAAATAAAAGAACAGGAAGGGAACAATTTGGTTAGGTTCTGTGTCGAGCCGCTGACCCGAACCGTCTGCGCTATTGGTGGGCTGTTGCGCTTCGGGTCAGCTAAGGTTTGTACAACTTGCGGCCGCGCGAAACACAAAGATCCCACAAAAAAACGGATCAATACACTTAGTTAGCAAGAGCGCAAAATCGGACGTTCTGGGCCGGGATGGGTCTTCCTCGTCTCCGTTGCGCCCGGTTTATTCTTGCTGCTTTCCCTGGCAAACGATCAAAAAAAAGCGGTGACCACGGTGTGTTCACGACCGGCCTCCAAGGTGAACTAAGGTTCGGGGACCACACCATGCCAGTGTCGCTCGCACATGACCGCTATGCGGACAAAGCTGCCGTTTGAATTAGTTCTGGGAATGTCGGCTTGTGTCGCACAGTTTGGAGCAGTCGCATACTCCAAAGACGCAATTAGGGCACGACTTACTTGGTCACCCGCCCCGCTGCGAACACGTCCGGGTCTATCGCCATGAGATGCACGTCATTAGTTGGCGCCATCTCCAATTTTCTGCACAAACCTTCAGAAGGCGCGTTACCTTCACGGATCCCTGTGAAAAAAGTCCCAAGACCATGGAGATCACGCATAGCAAGCATTGAATTTGCGCCCATGATCAGGGCAATCCCCTCGCCCCGCCGCGATTCATCTGTCGCTAGCATACCCCACCAAGCCTGATCGGCATTCCGGTGATCAGGATGAAACTGCGCAACGGCTGCTGTTGCCGCGACGACTTCCCCCTTGCGGTCACGTGCCAACAAACACACGCTCGGGCGTCTCAGCCCGCGGATGAACGCGCCCATCGGAAGCAGGACTCCACATGCCTGTGTGAGCGTATCCAATTTGGCCAAGTCATCACCTGGTGTTTGCGCATCTACACGCACGAGTTCGAGATCATCGGGTAACTTGCGCGACGCCAAAACCATGGCCGCGGCTTCAAGCGATGCTGCGCTCCCTTGCCAGTCAACGAACTGATCCGTTTTCAGACCGTGCTGTTCAAGCCCTTCACGCCTACGATCGGCAGCTTCGACAGGAGTTCCTTCGGCCATGCAAACGCCCTGTAGTCGAGTCATCGCAATTTGCTTCACCAAATCGATGTCGTTCTCCGCGCTAAGGCCCACCGCGCGGCCATGGCAGGAATAAGTCGGGTCATTCTTGACCAATGTCCAAATACGGTCCGCCCTGCGTTGCAGGTCCTGCTGTTCTGGCTGGCCAAAAAATTCATTCGAAAAATCTGTCATAACTTATTCGTAGCATCAGCAAGCTTGATGGGAAGAAAAATCTAGCAACGCGCTTTGGCGACCAAGTAACAGCGGACAATCGTGTGCAGTGCAGCATTCAGTAGTTTGGGCTCTTTAGTTGATTCCGTTGCGCCTTGATCGAACCGCCGCTGTTGATCTGGGGGAGTAACGCTTGGGCCTTGGTGGCACCTACGGGGACCCTTCGTTGCCGAGCTCAGGCACTTAGACGTTCGCTTTAATATTGTTTGCGAAGCGCGGTCGGGTGAAAATGAAGTTTTTCAGTTCGATATTGTCTAAGCCTACTCTAAAGATCGGGACAAGCGTGTTGGAGGTTTCAACCAGAATAAGCGTATTCTGATCCGACATCGGGGGAAGAAGATCTTTATATAGACGGATATTGTCGTCCGTTAACTTTTCAACATACTCGCCGCGAATTGCAGACCAGTTCACCGAATGATTGTCGTTGGCTGCATCGTAAAGAACTAACGAAATTCGAATTTTCAAATCCGTATCATTTACCACCATTAATTTGAACATTTCCACCATCGAGTCAATGTATTCGCTATTGATCTCCCGAGTTTCTCGAGAAACTAGGTCACCGATCGTATGTGCTGCTTTGGTGTTCGAGGCATTCTGCCTATAAGCGTCAAAAAATGTATAACCCGCCATGATCGCCCAAAAGAGGATTGGGATGACAAGAACGGCTTCGACGGAAATCGAGCCGTTTTCCCGGCCGAGGAATCGTTTTGAACAGTGTATCGAAAGTCGGTTAATCCTCATACTATTTAGGCTCCTGTACGAAAACGGTTGTAGCGGTCAAAGCGTATTGACCTTCTTCGTTAACTATTGCCTTGCCCATAGCGGATGTCGGGAACCTGGGATTGATCTTGGCGCAGGCCCGAAGAACCATCAACTCGTTCTCAAGGCCGTTTTGAAAAGTCCGCACAGGGCGCACCTCGTCGGACAAGTCAGTGCAGTCAGGGATGGTCGGTACTGTTATGGACGCAAATGGATCTTGACGGATCATTTCTAGACGCAAGCTGTTTTCACAATTGCTGATAAAACCGGCTCGGTTGCAGATAATCGCCTTAATATCGTCATGCTGTGGGTTAATGCCGGTGTTCAGCCTAATGTCGCGAACGGTCATGTCGACAGCCCGCTCCAGTTGCGCATGTTTCAGTGTTACTAAGCCAAGCTCCAATCCCGAAAGAACCAGGAAAAACACGGCAGGGAATATGATAACAAACTCGACAGTCACATTGCCGTCTTCCTTGCGGCGAAGCTCAGTTAGAGCGGAGAACATCCGGCGCATCATTGTGTCAACCTCAACATACGAACCGAGGACGCGATTGAAGTAAAGGCATCTGTAAGGTCAGGCGCCGATGCATCATAGTAATGACTGGCAGAGCTTGCGCAGCCTTGCAGCACCTTTTGACCGTTCGCAGGGGCATTGACGCTGACACTAAAGACAATCACGCCTTCATCTTTGGCTGCCTTGCATACGTGCTTGGTGCGCGCATCCTTGGCTACTGCATTTTTCTTGCTGAACGCGCTGCTTTCCCACTGCCCATAGGCACTTGGCGACTGGGTGAAAATATTGTTTTCGATGTATTCCAAGGACACAAGGTTCAGCAGCTCAACGTAGGACAACTGTACCGATTTGCCGGGCTCGTCTTCTTTAACGCATGAAGTTTTGCTGCCTTTGGTCGTGCAACGTGAGTCCCCGTTGCCGTAAGGGTGATCCTGCCAGCTGTTATCATGAGGCCACCAATACATAGGGGTGCCATTTGATTGGAAGACTGAGAAACGATTGGCTTCCTCATTGTACCACAAATCCGACAAGGTAGTACGCATCGAGGGGTTGAGCATGTGCTGATCGGTATTGTCCCCGTCGGACACCAGGATCAGAACTTTTAGAACGTTACTATTGTAATCCATTGGGCGGTATTTGAATGCTTCCGGGACGATACCATCACCATCTGCGGATACAGGAGTGGCCAGACCATTGATGACTGGGCGTGTGCTCGGATCCAGTAAAATAAGGCCCCAATTTGCACCGTTGTCCAGGCCAGAATCTTCGTCTGCCACTGGGTTGCTTAGCTTGGTCAAGCCATCGACATAGTCATGAAGCACTGTTTCATTGTTTTGGAATGGCAGGATCGCTGATCCAGGGCGGATTGGGCAAACGGGATTTTGAATCGGCTCTTTTGTCTCGGTGTAAGGGTCGAAATGAGCCGTTTGCTCCAGCACTCTGGTCAGAGAAAGATCAGGCTTGCTAAATTCATTGTCGATAAAGTTGACGCAATGCGAGTGGCCATGAAAACGGTCGACATTGTAGTATTTCAGCAAATCTGCGCCAGCGTTAACCTGGCTGGAATACGGAATCAGGGAAAACGAAACTTCGTTGCTCCAATGCCCGTTTTTCTTTCCTATCTTTGTGATGATGTTTTTCGTTGCATTTTTTAATTGAAACAAGTCGATCGAGGTCGAAACGTCCAATACGATTGAGATTTCGGCAGCACCGACGCTTTCCTCGGCAGTGCTCGCTGCGGGTGCGATCAATGTATCAACACCAGAGAGGTGCATGAATTGGGTCTGTATCTCAGATTGGGCTGTCGCCGACACCTCTCGATAACCAGTGTCGTTGACTACATTGATATTGGTCAGATTTTCCAGAAGGCCCGCCTTTTCTAGGTACGAACGAACGACAGATCCTGGATCCGCCTTTTGATCAAGATCCGCCGCAGCCAAAACAGACCGATCCAGCGTGTACTGCAAATTTGCACGTTCGCTCTCGTGGCGCATGAAATCGATACCAATTCCCACAAAGGCGACAATAGCCACAAACATAAATAGGGCGAATATAGTAAGCGCGCCATCCTCGTCGCGGGCAAGACGTCGAGCACCTTTCCACACACCGAATGCAGGAGAAACGCTAGAGCTTGTTGATTTTACAAAATTCGTAGGCATTTATAACCTCCTTTAGCGGCGGAAAGCTGCCATAAGTTCATTTCTATTAGGGGAAAGCTCGCAATTGCAGGTATTGCAATTACGGAAACATTTACTAGGGCATCGACTCAGAACCCCTCTAAGCCTTTGGAATTAGGTTTATTTTTAACTGAGAGCATCTCTATAAACTCTGTGATTTGAATATGTCAAAATTGCGGCGGCCTACTGGCCATTTGGAGGGATTATCTTTTATGGAAAAAAACGATTCATTAATGTCTGGTTAATATAGAGGCTTAAAATATGGGGCTGCCTTCTTGAAAACGGCCATTCATCCCATCTGGCAGAGCACTCTGCAGCGCTGCGGTCAGCACCAAGGGCAACGCGCAGATGGTAGACTATGCAAACAAACATAGAAACACGCCTGCCTCCAAGCTGGTGATGGCATCCAGCAAGGCGCAAGAACAAGGGCCTCAGGACGCGATGAAGGCCGCGATTCGAGCCGCATTTGTGGCCAACCCCATGAAAAAGCCGACCTTCGCTGCGCTATGTCGAATGAGCAGTTCGAGCTCGCAGCGGACGTTCAGTAATTTCAGCCCGATGTCTGCCTTGCGGACATTTCTGCCGTTTGCTGCGGCACAGAGCTCCGGAACCAATTGAATGATTGCTCAGCAGGCGGAGTGGACGAACAGAACTATTTTTCGCTGTCTCGTCTGATAGCGCGGACCCTCATTGTCTATCTCAGGGCAAAAGCCTTCATCTACCACGGGATCGATATATAGCTTTCGACAGACGCTCTATTTAGAAAAAAGGCCATTAGAAGAAAATACAGCAATATTGGGGCAGCAAATGTAGCCCTTCTTATCGTAAGTTTTAGGGAGCTATTCTTGTCCGGGCCAAATGTTTCGGCCTCGGCGTCGTTCAAAGGCGGGAATAGCTCCCTTTTGCTTTGCTTAACCATAGTCAACTCGTAAAAATAAACTATTTGCTATTTTCCAGACCTTACATTAACCGAGTGTTAACGCACCTATTATTTCCGATTTAGCAGTTTTTTTGATCGCCGCTGGAAACACAAACTTGAAAACCACTGCTATTGTTAACAGTTTTATTTTCCCAAGTGATTCTTTTGGAAATAAAAGCCAAGTTGTTAATATTCCATTAAAGATAACAACTCCTGAAAGTCGAATAGCTGCCTCATTCTGGCCGTGTTTGAGCAACATTTTTAAGGATGGCATTCGTTCGCCACCGCTGACCAGTATTTCTATAAACGAAAAGGATTTCTACCGTGTTGAACTTCCTTAAAGTGAGCGTATCCGCAATCGTACTCTCTACATTTGTAGTCGCGCCAGTCGTGACCGTTCTCGCTTCCGATTACGCATACGCAAAAAATGGTAACGGAAAAGGTGGAGGTAGCGGCGGCGGAAAAGGGGATAATGAAGGTGGCAACGGTGGCGGAAAGGGCGGCAACAACGGTGAAAAAGGTGCCAAAAGGGGATGGGGTTCCGACAAAACGCTGAACGGGGCAAATACGAAGTCTGCCAGCAAAAGTCGTAAGTCAAAGAGCGGCAGTCGTTTGGGTCAGGCTGTGAAGGAAGACTTTCAGGCCTTGGGCCGTAACCTGAAGCAAAACGGTGTCAAAGGTCTATTCAAAGGGAACAAGGCACGGACCACCACAACACGAACAAGTAAAGCGAGTGTCGCGCAATCCCCGAGACCACCAAGCAGAAAAGAAAAACTCCTTGATGATGGCACGCTTGCCCCGCGTAACCTCGGCAAACTGAATGGTGCCATTAACTCCAGTGTAAATGCAAAACTCGCGCATATCGCGAACGGACAGTATGCGAAAGGTACAGGGCCGGTGAGCCTGGCCGCTGGCCTTGCCGTAGCCGACGCAAATTTCAATCATGTCATGGGTGAAGATTACGACTTGAGCCCTGAAGAAGTGAAGGAAATTGCTGCGGCGTATGATTATTTGGACACGGCTCCAATGACGCTGGAGGAAGCTGAACAGGTTCTTGCCGATGAGGCGTCCACTCCCGGTACGATTGCGCCTGAAGATTTGGAAACCGCACAAGCGGTGAAAGATGCGCACGACGTAACAACAGATGAGGACGGAAATACGATAGCGCAACCGACGGACGATCAGTTGGCGGCTGCGGAGGCGGTGCATGACGCGGAGGCCAGTTTGTTGGGACATTACAAAGGCGATTTTTCTGAGGACAAAATCGTCGCGGAAGAACAGCAAGACCGCGTCCTCGGCGCGGTCCGTGCCTCCAATCCCGATGAAGAATCGGTAAAATCCACACTTGGCATTTCGGATGACGGAAGCGTTTATGCCGACGGCCAGGAGGACGATGATGTTGATGGAGAACCGGAGGAAGTAGATCAAACCCCGGGTGGAGAGGCGGAAGACGAATTTGCAAGTAACGGCTGAACGTAAAGTTAGAGGCCCGAAGGCAAAGATTTAGACGCTATTTCGACAGTACCGGTCTCCCGTTGGATTGAAACTGATCCACTAGTTGGATGGCACTATCACCTCTTTGGGGGTCACCAAAACAAACCTTACGCGGGACTAACATGTCTGCTTTGGGCTCATACCTCCGGTCGGGGCACGTCGCAGAGAATGGCGGCAGAGAACCCTAAGCCGCCGCTGACTACACTTTGGTCTTTTGCAAGTGCGGCAGGTTGCGAACCGCGCAAACCGGACATTCCCACGCGCTTCTCAGATGGCAGGGTAGCAGGACGAAGTTAGCTTTCGCTGCGGCTGCGCCAATGTCGGCATCGCGCAAGTTGCTCTCGGCTTAGATGCCAAGATTATTGGTGTTTTGCCGGTGGTCTCAGTAAGCAATTCTGATAGCCTAGTCTCAAAAATCGGGGCTTTCAGTTGCGCAGTCAGGACCTAAACCTTCTTGTCATTTTCGATGCTATTATGACCGAGGGGTCGATCACTCGGGCGGCCGAAAGATTGAACATCACTCAACCGGCAGTCTCGAATGCAGTTGGGCGGATGCGCGAGATCTGGAAGGATGATCTTTTCATCAAGGATGGAAGAAACATCGCGCCCACCCTGTTTGCCCAGAATCTCTGGGTGAAGGTAAAAGAACCATTGGAAGAGATTGACGAAGCCATCAATCCCAAAGGGTTCGATCCTTCCACGTCGCGCCGAACCTTTCGGATCGCGGCGACGGACCTGATGGTAGATTTGGTGTGGGCAGACCTTCGCCATCGCCTCGAACAAGACGCGCCGAATGTGTCCATCCAAACGGTGCCTTACACAATCTCAAACGGGGAAACGGTCCTCAATCGCGCATCCGTCGATATTCTCATTGGCGCAAACGACCTGATGCCTCCAATGAAAACAAGCGAATTATTGGTTGATCTTGAGTATGTCTGCGTGATGAATCCCGAACATGAACTTGCAACAGGTAATCTGACGCTGGAGCGCTTTGTTGCGGCGGATCATCTCTTGGTTTCTCTATCCGGTGATGTTCGCGGTTACACCGACATGGTGCTTGCCGAACATGGGCTGCAACGCCGTGTGGCAATGACAATAAATAATTTCGCAAGCGCCGCCAAAGTTCTGAGGGAAAGCACGCTTGTCTGTGTTTTGCCCTCTGTCACCGTGAGGCCTCTTATCGACTCCGGCACACTTTTGTCGCGCCCGCTTCCAATCCCGGTTCCGGGTCCTAAGCTAAGCTTGTTCTGGCACAAGCGCTCCGACCGGGAACCGGGCAATATTTGGCTTCGTGGACTTTTCAAGGAGTTGTTGCGGCCGGCATAGATTTGGCTAGTTTGGCCTCACTCGCAATCCACGATAAAAAGACCGACGATGCTTCGTACAGCGGGCGTAACAATCATGATGGCAGGCAAAGCAGCCAAAAAACCGACAATCCAGGCGCTCAGCCACGCCGAGATCAGGATTGGGACGATGCCGATGTTGATCGTCGTGACGACCAACGACATCAGGCCAGACATCAAAAGTGCCATGAAGAAGTAGAAAACGTACTGCGTGTATTGTTTTGGAATGACGTGCATGTTGTGTGGTCTCCTTGGAGGCGGCCGGCGGATTGGTTGTTATTTTTCCAGCGTCCAGTCGGCCAGGATGTTTCGGGTCCTCCGGTCTGAAGGACCCGATTGAAGGAACGCGGCTTAGGTGCGGCCTTGGACGGTGAAAGTTTGGCCGCTCCGGGCACCTTCAACACTTTTGCGAAACGCCTTGGCAGCGACCGCTGCAGGTACAGGCTCGGAACCCGCAAAGGCAGAACCGAAGAGGTCGACGGATTCTTCCAAAATGGTTGGACTGACTGCATTGACGCGAATGCCGCGCGGCAATTCCAACGCCGCCGATGCTGCAAATCCCTCTAGCGCACTGCACACGGTGGTGGCAGCGGACCCATAGCGGATCGGGTCCCTGCTGATGATGCCAGCGGTCAGGGTAAAGGACCCACCATCGTTGATGTGCTTGGCTCCTTCCATCACCAGATTGACCTGTCCCATCAGCTTGTTGTTCAGGCCAAGCTGCCACTGTTCTTGTGTGATGTCTGCCAGAGGGCCAAAATGCACGGCCCCTGTCGCCGACACCAGCGCATCGAAAGCGCCAACTTTCTGATACATGGCCTTAATCGACCCGAAATCGGTGATATCGACTTGGACATCACCTTCCGAGAAGCCAACTTCCACGACCTCGTGGTCGTTCTTCAGGTCTGATGTTATTGCGCTGCCAAGTGTTCCGGTGGCTCCCACAACGATGACTTTCATGATCTGTCTCCATTTTTATTGCTACAAACCGAACTGGTTTGGCTGAGACAGATATGCCGAAATCAAAACATAAATAAAAATAATGTATAAGCATGTGATATATTCTAAAAAATGATGTTTAAGCAGTGATGTTTTTCTTAAGCGGTTCTCTGATCGCGGTATTGTCAAGGGCGTTGGATTTGTTGTCCGCCGGGGTCTTGGTTCTCTCCGAAGTCA
>NZ_JBXWOX010000042.1:0-15872 GCF_059611125.1 Ruegeria sp. CDSB029 | reverse complement strand
GTTCATCCAAATGGCGGGATAAACTGCTCGCCAAATCCACTGATGCTTTGCCATCTAAAAAGTTTGCGACAGAACCGGATCTATTGCAGACTTTTGGCTCTTGACGAGGTGGGATGCTGCGGGTGAATGACTTTCGACCAATTGGGACCGAAAGCCATTCACGCGCGAAACCCCAGCGCGTCAACAGCTAAATCTTTGCAGCAGAGCCCCCGAACCATCCACGATCTATGGAATGCCGTTGGTCGCGTTTGCGAGCTCTTCACTGACGAAGAATGCTGCTACTTCTCCACAGCCGCAGGATACGGGATAGATATAATTGGCCGGGCTGCCGCACAGAAACTCAAAAAATGCCTCAACGGCTGGAAGAGTTTACTTTGGAGTGTTTCGAGCCGGGCACAATGCAGCTAAGTGCCGGTATCGATTCGGGCCATGAGACATCGCAGCATAGCGTGCAGGTCTTCTGGCAGGTCGGGCGCGCGGTAGTTGGCGCTGTCTCTATCAACCTGGCCCAACTGCTTTAGGTGCTTATCCAGCTGAGCGAGCGAGTCGCGTTGCGCCAGTTGACCGCAGATGCGCATTTCCGGCCGGATTTCGGGTTTTGGAGGTGCGGTTTCGCTGTTTTGCGCCGAGGTGCTGGAGGTAAAAAAAGGTGAGAGCGCCGCAAGGCCGGTCAGCAGAATATGCGTCATCTGAGTCATGGTAATATCGCCGTGTTGATGCTGTCGCTGTTGTCGTCCTCAATCAATTCCGCCTCGCCAGCCCGGACCACCGCAGTGTTCTTGACAAACGCAAAGGCCGGGGAACCTGTCGCGCCCGCGGCGGCAACGCTCCAGAACCGAATGCTGCGCACCGATCCGGGGGCGATGTCGCCGATATCGAATTCCGCCGCGGATTCGGTTTGCGACAGGGCTTCGATCGAGATCAGCGACCCTGTCGGCGGCAGATCGAGCGGCAACGGAAGAAGCGCTGCTGCGCCATCCGCGTTCAGCAGGTTTAGGGCCATGGTGTCACTGACCCGGACATTGCCAGCAACCGCCGGTCCGGCGTTGGCGACGTCAACCGTGTAGAGGATGAAATGGAGCAAACGGTCGCCGAACGGCCAGGTGAAATCCTCGGCCGATTTGGTGACCGAAAGGTCGACGCCCAAGCCGTGTTCAGAAATCTGCTCGACGTCGATCGAGTGGGCTCCGGTCACGTTGCCTTCAGGCCCCAGCGTCGCCGCGGAGTAAACCGCTGTGACGTCTAGTTGTTCGGTGCTCTGAACAACGACCCAACCTTCGTAATAGGTTTCGCCCTCGGGTGGTGCGCCACCCAGCGCATTCAGTTCCAGATCGGCGCAATCCGTCTTCACCGCCTGATCATAACCGAGCGTGTCCTCGCCAATCTCGTGAATTCGTCCCGGCCGCTGTTCAACTGGCGGAAACGCGAGTGCAAGCTTTTTGAAAACCAGCGCCTCGTTGCCGCCCGGATTGTGAATGTTGACGGTTGTCGCGTAGCGTCCCGGCACCAGACGCCCGTTCTCGGGGTCGGGCTGTGAGCCGCACACCACCTTGGCCGAATACTGCCAGGCGAATGGGCGAATATCGATCTCGAGCTCGTAGTCGACCCCCGAGCCGTCCTCCGGGTCCGAAACCGCGACATAGAACCGACCCGGTGGCACGGTGAGCACGATTTCCTCGATCCCGCCCGGACCCCAGCCTGCGCGGTCAGGGTTGAGCATCTGTAGGCCCTCGTTCAGCAGATATACGTCAAGGTCTTCAAAAGCCGGAGCCGCCTCGAGCCGGATGAACACCCTGGCACGTGTTTCGCTCTGGAACCGGTAGATGTCCTCGACCGGATCGCCGCGCACTGCGACGGTGGGGGCCTCGACTACCGATATCGTGCCGGAAACGATGGTCGGTGGTGTCACGGCATGGTGCTCGGCAAGACCGTCATTTGGCTCTGCCTCGCCGACCGCACCCGAGGGTGTCGGCGGATTCAATTCAATGGTTTCGGGTATTGGCAGGATGTCGCCTAGCACCTGTCGGCTGTGGAAAATGACATTCGTTTGCAGCATACCATCCAGTATCACGTTGCTGAACCCGATCAGCAGCCCGTCGTCGTTGTTCAGGCTCGGTCCGTCCATCAGCTGAAAATGCAGATGTGGCCCGCTGCTGTTACCGGAATTGCCGACCATGCCGATCACGTCACCTTGTTCGACACTGCAGACCTGCCCCATTCCGCAGGATCCGATCATTCCGAAATTCGCAGGAATGGAGCCCGGGATCATGTGGTAGTAGTTCGAGACCGTTCCGTTCGAATGCTGGATCGAGATGAAATTCCCGGGCGCCGGGACACTCGCTAGGCGTGGACCCGGGCGCGGGTTGCTCGGCTGGCTATTGTCGAGGCCGACGATGTCGCCATCGGCGATCGCGATCACCGGCTGGCCCCAGATGTAACTGTCGGTGTTTTGCAGGTTGTCGATACCCTCGCACGCATCGTCGAGGGGGCGGGACAGGTTTCCATCGGCATCCGTGACGCCGATATCATAGGCGTAGCGCTGGTTGTTGGTCGCGCTTGGGTTGTTCAGGCTGTTTACGAAATGCCGGTGATGGGTTTCGATATCGCCAAAGCGAAGCTCATGAGCAACATTGATCCGGTAGTTCAGAACCGGCGGATCGGGCGCTGTCTCGTCATCGCCGTCGTCATTGTCGTCAAGCGCCGCACAGGCATCGTCATCGGGAAGCGAGACAAACAGTTGCGGCGGCGAAAGCGGGAAGACGTAGGTCGATCCGTCGGTGAACGGAACCGGTGCGAAAGTCGGCGTGGGAATCTCGTTGAACGAAAGCGTCCATTCCTCGTCAGTGTCGACTTCGCGCACGTCAAGCTCGACATCCACGCTTGCGGGCGGGTCGCCCGCAAAGGGCAACAACCGGTCGTCATCCGCCAGCGCTTCGTCGGGGAAGGCAACGATGACGCGGGTTGCTGGCGGGATCTGTGTGGCGTTGGAATCCAGCAGACCATCCTCCCTCAGCCGCATCAATGCAATATTCCCCTCGCCTGAAGCGCTGGTGGCGCAGCCGCCCAAAACCACGCGGTTGCCTGATGCGATCGCGACCGACGTGGATCGCGTGCCGGTCTGGTCAGGCGTGTCCGGATGTTCCAGTGCGACAATGCCGTTCTGGTTGAAATCCTGGTCCAGGTCGCCATCATCGAGCAGACGGACGGCCGCGAACATGTCAGAGGTGAATATGGAGACAACGATCCTGCCCTCCGCATCGATCGCAACATCGCCCGCGCCGACGAGGCCGGGAAATCCAAAATCCCTCACCACGATTCCCGTACCGGCTTCAGCCGGGGCAAGCGCGTCGTCAAGTTCGCCGGAGGATGTCATTCGAACGATGGCGGCCTGGGCCGAGATGCCCGGGCCCGGTGACACGGTGCCGACGGTGACGATCCGGTCGTCACCGTCAATGGCCATAGCCAAGGGTGCGGCCCGGTCGACCCCTGGAAAGGCGACATCGACTCGGCCTGCCGTGCCGAAATCCTCGTCGAGCATGCCGTCGGACAGAAACCGCGCGACGAACCATGTCCGGTCTTCGAGTTCGTCGTCTTCATCGACAATCAGTTCCTGCAGCGGACCGAACCAGCCGGCGACGTAAATGCGATCCTCGTCGTCCAATGCGACAGTGCTGTATGTCGAAACCATGTCGTCGGGCAGGAAATCCTCGACCATGATCTCGGCATCATTTGCACTGATGATGCCAAGCGTCGCCCGTGGCCGGTCCTCGACTTCGATGGAGCCGACGGCGATCATGCTGCCTGACAGCAAAGCGAGATCGGCTATTCTGCCGTTGTCCGTCTCGGGAAACAGAATCTGAGCGCCGAAAAACGGCTCTACAGCGCCATTCGTATCGATCCGCATGACGGACCACCACGACAGCAGGTCGTCATCGGACGGAACATCCAGCAGCCACGCCTCGCCGCCAGCCCAGATATTGCCTAGAGCATCGACCGCGATGGCGTTCACGCCATGTCTGATCGTCCCGTTTTCAACGATCGGATTTGCGATCGACAACGCTTCCAACCCGTTGGCCGAGAAGGCATCGTCATTGTCTCCGTCCTCGGTATAGCGCGACAAAAGCGATCCGTTCGGCAGAGCGGACGGCGATGCGAATGGGATGAGCGGCTCGCCGCCATCGTCGACGAACAGCGTCGAATTGGTCCCTGACCCTCCGGCGTAGAGCAGACCATTGGAGTCTATCACGATGTCCGCAACGCATTGTTCGCCGAATGAGCCGAAATCGTCGAGCCGTCCACCGGTTTCATCAAATGCCGGAGGCAGGGCCGCTCCGGCTGTGTCGGTCCGGCTGAGTACCGCAAAGGACAGGTCGCGCTGTCCCACGGTCGCGGTTCCTAGTTCCATGCCATCGGCATCCCTGTAGGTGACACGCGCCTCGAGCATCTCAATGGCTTCGGTGCCGCTGGTGAAGTCGAGGTCGAAATTCAGCCAGTTGCCATCGTCATAGGGCTCCCAAGTCCCCATGAAGTTTGCGGGAAAGGCGTTGTTCAGTGGCTGGGCACGCATCGTTGTTTCCGAGATGCCGGACGCCATTGGCGCGTCAACATCCTGGCCGGAAGCGGTAGACGTCACGATGCCCGATAAAAGCGTGATCCCAATAGCAAAACGAAGTCTGTGCTTAAAACGATCTTGGTCCATAGCAATAAACCTGTTCGAAATTAAGTGCGCAATACTACCATAAAATGTATCTTTTTGCACGCGTCACGCCTTAACGCGACTCTGGGTGTGTAAAGTGCCTGTCATTAAATGAAGTGGTCCGATTGAGTTGACAGCGTTCGGATTGGCCTCGCTCATTGATTGCCCGTGGTGCTGCGCGATCGATTGAGGTCCGTTTCGACGGGCTGCGACTGCAGCGTCGCGCGCGGGGGTTGAGTGACCTCGGTGGGTGGCTCCTGCATTGCAAGAGTTTATTGGCGATGTTTGCGGGTGTTTTTGTCAGTACTCTCGTCTGTCCGGCCTATTTGCGCGGCGGCATTGTCGCCACTGACCTGATGAATTCCGCGAGCGAGGGTCCAATCGGGTTATCGACCACTGAGGGTCGCTGCCATTCCCGGAGATTCCTTGCTTTTGGTTCACTTTTTTTCGCATCATCACTTCAACGTCTTGCATCTCGTGGACAGTCGACGCGATTAGAACGCAGGCTGCCGGTATTCCTGTTTTTTTGTGAGCATCGCCCAGATGTCCGGCGCGGCCTTGTTGGGCATGGCAATTGTTGCCAGTCGGAACGGTTTGTCTGCGATGATCTTTGCTGTCCACAAATCGACCTTCTCTGGCGAACGTTTCGCCATCACAGCATGCGATGTCATGCCTACGACCAACAGCTTGCGAATGTAGCGATCACCTTGCTTCGTGATCTTGCCCAGACGTTCCTTGCCACCGCTGGATTTGTTAAGTGGGGTCAGTCCGAGCCAAGCCGCCAGATCGCGCCCGGTCCGGAACTGTTTAGCATCGCCAATCGTAGCGACAATCGTTGAAGCCGTGATCGGGCCGATACCAGGCATACGCATCAATCTACGCGCATCTGCATTCAGAAGGGCATGTTGCTGGATCATCTTAGAATAGCCAACGATGCGTTCGTTCAGGCCGAAAAACTGATAGCACTGGATACCGAGCACGTCGTTGGCGATCTCCGGCATTTCTGGATGGTCGCCATCAAGGTGACGCTTTGCAAAAGCCGTCACTGCTTCGATCCTAATGGGCAAGATATGCCCAAACTCACGCAAAAGGCTGCGATCATGTTGGCCAGTTGGGTGCGCTGCCGGACGGTCAGATCTCGAGTCCGATGGATTGAGAGAATGGCTTGCCGCTCTTCCGTCTTGATCTCGACAAATCGCATGGTTGGTCCACGGACCGCTTCACAGATCGCCTCAGCATCAACGGCGTCGTTCTTGCCGCGCTTCATATAGGGTTTGACGTATCCGGCCAGCATGAGCTTCACGTCGTGCCCTAATTTGCGCAGCTGGCGACCCCAGTGATGAGACGAGCCGCAGGCTTCTATCCCGACCCTGCAGGGTGGAAGCGTCTCAAAGAAGCGGAGCAGCTTTGCGCGTTTGATGGCTTTGTTGAAAATCACTCGGCCGTTCTCTGAAATGCCGTGAACTTGAAAAACATCCTTGGCCAGATCCAGGCCTCCAGTCTTTTCTGTCCTTGGGTCGCTCCTTTTCTAGCAGTCGATGACATCTACACTTTGGCATATTCGATGCTGGTGGAGCAGGAGCCACCCACCTCATCCGGTTTGGGCCGCTGCCAATCTCAGTGCGCGGGTTTGAATATGGGCCGTTGAATTGGGTCAGTGCACTCCGTTTTGCAACCCTTCCAGGAAGGCTCGAGCAAGTGGGTTTTCCTTTTCCCTTGCGGACTGCAGAATACCAGCCGGTGTTGTGGAAGTCAGGTTCTTTGAGCCTATTCGACGCATCTGAAGTGATACCTCAAAAGGCTGCCCAAGGTGAGATGGCAAGAACCCGACGAAAGCGCCTGAGAGGATCAGATGCGCAATGGCTTCTTCGGAGTGGCCGAAGGCTGCCGGGCCATTGGTGGTGATCTCGCCCCAAGGTCCTGACACGCGCGCATATGCCTAGGTTCTGGACCCATAAATTTGTTGCCACTATCTCGGCTGCGTGAGTCAAGCCCCGGAGTTGCAGGGGTACTTCATGAGCAATCTATTCTGGCTGACAGACCAACAGATGGAGCGTCTTCGGCCTTACTTTTCAAAGAGCCATGGCAAGTCGTGGGTTGACGATCGGATTGTGTTTGGCGCCATTATTTTCATCAATTGCAATGGGTTGCGCTGGTCCGATGCGCCTCGTGAATATGGCCCGCCAAAGACGCTATATAACCCTTGGAAGCGGTGGAGAAATATGGGCGTGTTTGCTCGGATCATGGCCGGACTGGCAGCGGAGGGGACCGATCACAAGACCAACATGATTGACGCGACCGACCTCAAAGCGCAGCGCACGGCCTCCAGCCTGCGGTTGAAAAAGAGGGTCGCGGCAGGCTGATCGGGCGAGCCAAAGGCGGCATGAACACGAAGCTGCATGCTGTTACCGATAGTCTCGGACGTCCGATACGCTACTTCCTTTCCGCTGGCAAATCAGCGATTTCACGGGCGCCAGGGCTCTGGTGAACAGCCTGCCATCGCTGATTGGTTACTGGGTGATCGCGGCTATGATGCGGACGGGTTTCGCGAAGCCCTTATAACAAAGGCCTAAAGCCCTGCATCCCGGTCCGGAAATCACGCGACAAGCCCGCCTGGTACAACAAACGCTGCTACAAACTACGAAATAGAATTGAAATCATGTTTGGTCGCTTGACGGACGGAATCTTTTGCACACCCAAGGTGGTGGTTGAAGCGATCCCGTTGGAACTGACGTCAGGCGGTCGTCTCAGTTGTTGTGCTCGACACTCAGGAAAACCAGTGTGCGCTTCTCTTGGCTCTTGTCTTTAATGGCAACCCGATAGACACGAATTCCGGCGTCCAATTCTCTAAGCACATAGCTGTCTGGGTGATTGACCTGCCTATCAATCGGAGCCGGCGTACCGTCTCGGCAACGCGCCACTTCAGCCCATATGTCGTGGAAGTAGCTTGTGGCCTCATCGCTTCTGAACTGAAATTCCCAATAACACGAAACGCCGCGTGAATTGCCCAAGCCGTCAAATGGCTGGCATACGGACCCAACAGGTGCAATCCCGGTGTCATCATAGTTTTCAAGTGCAGAAATTTGTGCGCATTCAGCAGCCAGTCCAATAGTCGGTTGAACAAACACAACCGTCACAAGTGAAAGCCAAAAACTCAACGAGACACTATTGTGAGGTTCGATATCGGACGCAGGAGCGGGGCAGACAGAACTCCTGTTGCTGTGCAGTTTTAGCTCGGCAAACAATCGCATACGTTGCGCCCGGACGGGAGAATCCCTGTGACCAATACTTTTGTTGAAGAGTCGTCATTCTGCGGCATCAGGAACATCAGCAATTGAATAGTTGCCCTTCACGCGTTCCTTTGTCGGGTCAAAATGCGGGAAAGGCACGACCTTGGCTTTCAGGCGCTTTTGCTGGCCGTCCAGTTGCCCGATTTCAATGTCAGCTCCGACGACGGCATGAGTGACCGAAACCCGGCCTAACGCAATGACCTTGCCCAGAATGGGTGATTTCATCGCGCTGGTAATCTCTCCAACTTGCGCCTTTCCAACACGTACACAGTCGCCGGGCGAGGGGACCGTACCTCCCTCAACCTCGAAACCGACCAGTTTGCGATGAGGATGGGCCTTGCGTTCTTCAATCGCTATCCGCCCGATAAAATCGTCGGGCTTTGACTTCAGTGGAACGGTGAAGCCGATGCCAGCCTCGAAGGGATCGGTTTGATCGTCGAATTCGGACCCGGCAAAAATCAAGCCACCTTCGATCCGCACCATATCCAGTGCCGCAAGTCCAAGCGGAGTTATGCCATATTCCTGACCAACCTCCCAGACGCGATCAAAGATCTCGACGGCATCTTTGGGATGGCAGAAGATTTCATACCCCAGCTCACCTGAATATCCGGTCCGGGAAATTACCACAGATGTCCCCTGCACATCACCAACCCGAGCCACGGTCAGCCGGAACCATGGCAGTTCTTCGATCGTCGGTTGCTGAGGCGGTGTCCAAAAGATCTTGGAAAGGATGTCACGGCTGTGCCGTCCCTGAACCGCGATGTTGTGCAACTGATCCGTCGAATTGCGCACCCAGACATTCATATTGCGTTTGAGTGCCTGTTCCTGCAGCCACAATCCGCTCGTGTCATTCCCGCCAATCCAGCGAAAGTTTGTTTCACCCAATCGATAAACCGTACCATCGTCGATCATACCGCCGTGTTCATAGCACATCGCGGTATAAACGACCTGACCAACGCTTAGCTTTTTCATGTTGCGGGTTACGCAAAGCTGCAACAGCTCTTCTGCATCGGGTCCGACAACTTCGTATTTACGCAAAGGGCTGAGGTCCATAACCGCAACCTTGTCGCGGCAGGCCCAGTATTCGGCAATCGCGCCGTGATTGGTCATCGTGTTGGGCAGCCAATAGCCGTTATATTCGACGAAATCACGGGTGTGCCGTGCAAAGCAGTCGTGAAATGCAGTTTTCTTGGTTTCTTCCACATCCGCCTCCGCAGATTTTCTATAGCCGTAGGATCTTTTGAAATCCTCGGTCGCCTTGTAGGTTCGCACCTGAATATCGGTTGGATTCCAGCCATTTGCTGGATCAATGTCGCAGGGACAGCCGGTGCTGACGCAGACCAGATCGGTCAGCGCGCGCAACAAGACGAAGTCACCGGGGCGCGACCAGGGGTCGTCCATGCCAATGGCGTTGGTGTCGTCCAGCATTGTGTTGAAAAAGAAGTTGATCGCGGGCCAACCACCACGCGGCTTGATGCCGTACTGGTCCAAATCCTTGTTGATATTGTCCGAGCAGTTCACGTGGCCGGGGTAACCGAGATCTTCGTAATACCGCGCCGTACAGGCAAGGCCAAACGTGTCATGACGCCCGCAGGTATCCTGAACGATCTCTATCAGTGGCTCCTGATCTACCGACCAGTATTTCGAAAAAATTCCCGGTTTTGGGTACAAGCTGCCCATTAGGCTGCGCGTTGTTGTCGGATCAATCTCGCGTTCGATCCCCTGATCCAGCGCTCGGAGGCTGAAGGCCTGAAAATCCGAGCATTCACGCCCGCGAATATCGACAATCTGGATGAACTCGCCGGCCTTGACCTGGTACGAGTGGGCGTTGCCCGGCTGAATATTGAAGTCCTTGAGCGGATCGGCCAGCGGTTCGGGTGGTCCAACATCGGGCTTTGCCAAACCGGGTGCAGATCGCTGGATGTACAAAATGATATCCGTGGGAGGGTTGTTATCTTCGGGGCGCATCGCCTTGCCGGGTGCAGCCACGATCAGAAGGCCATCACTTTCAGCGACGAAATGCACCATGTCGCCAGGGCGCGACCCGTCCATGAACGCTCGGATTGCGTCACCTTTTCCGATGTCAAATCCGGCAACTTCCAAAGCGCGTAGCACTTTCTTGCCGGACGGCGATCCATTGGCCAGCGTCGCAATCAATCCCTCCGGTCGCCCGTGCCCCTGCGCGCCAAGCATGGCCGCATCGGAACTCCGGTCAGGGGCAAAGAAGACCATCTCGGCCGGTTGCATCCCGTCGCGGTCCAGCAAGGTTATCGTATCGCCTTTGGAGACCGGAACAGCGCGGGACCCCATTCCGGGGACCGGGTGGCGTTCCGTTCCATGTGGCAGGATCGGAAGGCCGGGGGCCAGAACTCCGCTGCGTTCGAACGGGACCTCAAATACAGGTTTTACGTTCATCTCCGAAACTCCGGTTAATCCAGCCCCAAAGCGCGCTTGCGCTTCTCGGCCCAGCTGCTGATTGCCATGTCAAATGTCAGTGCCATCAGCGACACGTTCAGACCCAGCACAAAGTTCTTGCCCAATTCGGTGCCTGCCAGTGTTCGTTGCAGTTCCTGCCCCAGATCCTGCGTGCCGATGAAGGCGGCAATGATAACCATGAAGAAGGCGAACATGATTGCCTGATTGAACCCGACGGCCATTGTCGGCAGTGCCAACGGAAATTGTACCGACATCAGCTTTTGCCGACGGGTAGAGCCGGACATATCAGCAGCCTCGGTCATTTCCGGCGGTACGCTGCTGAGACCAATAATCGTGTAACGGATCAGCGGCACGGCGGCGAAGATCAGGATTGAGAATACAACTGCCACATCATTGACCCCAAACAGCATGATTGCGGGGATCAGGTAGATGAAGCTTGGGAAGGTTTGCGCGGTGTCGCAGGCCAGCAGGATGCTCTTGGACCAGCGGTTGGACCGGGCTGCAACAACGCCCAAGGGGATGCCGATCATAGTCGCCAGCGCGACTGCTGAAATCACAGTATAAAGCGTGATGACCGACCGATCCCACCAGCCCGAGAAGGCGACAATCGTAAAAAAGATCGCGGCGTAGATGCCGGGTTTTCGGCCACCGACCCAATAGGCAAAGGATACAACCAGCAGTATGAAAGCGGGGGTTGGAATGGCGAGTAGGGTATTCCGGAACGGGATCAAAACCTTGACGTTCAGGAACCAACGCAGCCATTCGGTTGTGCCCTTGATCACATCGATGGCCAGAATCGACTTGATCACCACGTCGATTTCCTTGCCCTGGCTGAGATGCTGCTTGCGGCCAACTTCGGCCAGGATCGGGAAAATCTGCGCGAGCAAAATAAACCCAACAAACAGACCCAAAGCGACCAGCGAAATCTGGTGCCGTTTCCACCACGGCGTCCCACGTTCAAAATGAACAGGCTGTTTGACAACCCAGGCCTTGGACATCCGATCAAGCGTTACAGCCAGAAGCACGATGGTCACACCTATCTCGAAAGACCGGCCAAGTTTGAAGCTGCCCATCATTGCCAACAGCTTGGCTCCAAGACCGGGCATGCCGATAAAGGCGGTCAAAACCACCATCGCCAAACACAGCATGATCACTTGGTTAACGCCAACCAGAACCTCGGTGCGTGCAGCCGGAACATAAACATGGCGCAGCATCTGCCAGCGTGTGCACCCGGACATCTGGCCGGCTTCAATCACTTCGGGGCTGACCTTTTTCAGGCCCAAAGTGGTCATCAGGATCATCGGTGGAATGGCAAAGGTAATTGTTGCGACGGCCCCAGCTGTCGGTCCGACCTTAAAGAAGATCACTGCGGGCAAGAGATACGTAAAGAAGGGCAGGGTTTGCAACACGGACAGGATGGGTTTCAGCATCCGTTCGAACCAGCCGTATTTCCAGGCGGCGATGCCCAGAACCAAGCCCAGGAGAAATGCCAGAGGTGCCGCGACTACGATGACAGACATCGTTTGCATGGCGATCTTCCACTGCCCGATTGCCGCGGTCCAGATAAAGGTTCCGGCTCCCAACGCGGCGAGCCTCCAGCCACCTACGGCATAGCCGACAACAGCAGCCACAGCGGCGATTGCGGACCATGGAATTGGGCCCAGATAGGGCCAGCGCCGCTTGCCCTCTAGCAGGTTCGCAGACGTATCCAGCAAAAACTCCAACGGGCCTTCTGCAATAAAGCGAGTGACATAAATCAGGCCCAGGTCGTTTTGAATGAAGTTAAAGACAGTATCCAGAATTTGCGCCGTTGGCGGTATTGCGGCTTCAGGAATTCGGTTTAGCCATTCAGGCAGAATGCCCACGGCCTTGGCAAGGATTAGCGCAAAGGCCGTGACAAGCAGTGCCGTAAGGACTTTGGTCCGTCCAAACGTTCTGTCGGATGTGTCCGGTATTTCGGTGGACAGCGTCGCCATCATTCGGCTCCAAGCAGAACGTTCAACGCGGTGTTGCGGTCTAGAACGCCTGTTACAACGCCTTTGTCATTCGCGACCGGCAAAAGGATCCTGTCGTCGTTGACCAATACGCGCGCCAGTTCATGAATGGTTGAGGCACCATTGATCGGGGCGCCTTCCAGCGCATGACCGTTTACGGGTTTTGCAAGCCCTTTCGCGTGCACGACTCGGGCTTTGTCGATGTCCTCGGTAAACTTGGCCACGTATTCGGTGGCGGGGTTCATCACGATCTGGTCCGGGGTGTCGCATTGCTCGACCGCACCGTTGCGCATGATGGCAATCCGGTCGGCGAGGCGCAGCGCCTCGTCAAAGTCATGCGTGATGAAGACGATGGTTTTGCCCAACATCTCTTGCAGACGCAGGAATTCATCCTGCATTTCACGGCGGATCAGCGGATCAAGCGCCGAAAATGGTTCATCAAGAAACCAAATATCCGGTTCGATAGCCAAGGATCGGGCGATACCGACCCGTTGCTGTTGACCGCCACTTAGTTCGCGCGGGAAGTATTCTTCGCGGCCTTCAAGGCCAACCAGTTTGATGACTTCCAGCGCGCGTTCGCGCCGGTCGTGGCGATCCTGTCCACGCATTTCCAACGGGAAGGCCACGTTGTCCAAAACCGTGCGATGCGGCAGCAATCCGAAGGACTGAAACACCATACCCATCTTGTTGCGGCGCAGTTCAATCAGCTCGCGTTCGCTCAGGCTCATGATATCCTGACCGTCCACCTCAATCGTTCCGCCTGTGATGTCGTGCAGGCGTGAGAAGCACCGTACCAGTGTCGACTTACCCGATCCCGACAGCCCCATGATGACCAGCATCTCTCCCTGGTCCACTTCGATCGAGACATCCTTGACCCCGGCGATGTACCCATCCGCCCGAATCTCATCAAAGCTGCGACCCGCGGGCATGGATTTCAGATAGCTCTCTGGCGAGGGCCCAAACAGTTTCCAGACATTTTTGGCTGAGATGACGGGCGCGGTGGCTGACATGGCTGCCTTTCTTTCTTGTTAAGCGCGGCCTTGCATCGATGTGATAGACAAGGCCGCGCCAGTTTCGGTTGTGTAACCGGATTATGCGCTGCAGGCGCTGATCCAGGGATCAACAACGTCGCGATTGGCGTCCAGCCATTCCTCGGCCGCTTCTTCCGGCTCAAGCTCATCCGTGTCGACCAGCTTCGCCATCTCAGCAATCTGCGGGTTGGTGAAAGAAATCTCGGTCAGGGCGCAATACGCGGCCGGCCACTTATCTTTCATGCCATCCCAAGCTGCCTTTTTTAGGTAACCCTTGGCAGGGTTGCCGCAATCATACAACGCTTCCGGGTTGGGGCCCTTGGCCGGATCTTTGTCGCACCCATCTTCCCAAGCCGGGAACTCAACGAACTCACCGGGCCAGACAGCTTCGGCGAAGTTTGGTGTCCAGTTAAACACGAGAACCGGCTTCTTATCAGCCTCAGCCGCGCCAATCTCAGCCCAAAGGGCTGCAGCGGAACCCGCGTTGATTACGGTAAAGTTCAAATCGAGCGCTTCGGCGCGTTCTTTACCATGCTTAAGCCAGTCGACCGGTCCATCCAGATAACGGCCCTTGTCACCGGTTTCGGCTGTGGCGAACAGGTGCGCACAGTCGTTCAGTGCCTGCCAGTCAGGCAGACCCGGGCAGGACTCCTTGGTCCACATCGGATACCACCAATCCTCGCGCGTGACCGCATCGTGATCGCCAGCGTCATGCAGACCGCCTTTTTCCAGCGCCGCGCGGTAGGATGCACCAAACGCACCTTCCCAGACTTCCATTTCAAGCGCGACGTCGCCCAAACGTACCGATTCATAGACGGCCTGGCTGTCAGTGGTGACATATTCGACGTTGTTGCCCATCTCTTCGAAGATCAGGCCGACAACATTCGACATCACGATTTGGCTGGACCAGTTGTGGATTGGAATAACGATCGGGTCGCTGCTGTCTTCGGCAGCCGCGCCAGTTCCCGCTACTGCTGCCAAGGTTGCAGCAGAAAGTAGGTTTGTAAGTTTCATGTTTGCTCCCTGAGTGACATTCATTTTTGAGTTGAGGACTCTTCCGGCCCCGAATTCATGCATTCTGCCCAAGATCGTCTAATACGCAGAACAGAAATTTGAGGGGCTTTGACCATAATTTCTTGAGGCTAATCCGACTTTTTGCTATCTTAACAAACAGTTGCCTGATCCGATGCAGACAGATGCGGGCAAATGTTCTTGATCGTGTCCTCGTCCAGTTCGGGAAAAGGCCCCCAAATGCCAAAAAAAGCGCCAGTCACCGGGAAAGTCTTGCCGCCGCTGGACTATTTGTTGGCATTTGAGGCAGCTGCCAAGGCGCAGAGTTTTGCGCAAGCCAGCAAGGTTCTGAACATCTCAGAGACCGCAATCAGCCGCAAAGTGCGCTTACTGGAACAGCATTATGACGTGCCCTTGTTTGTACGGGGGCATCGTTCTGTTTCCCTTACTCAGCAGGGTGCCATCCTGTTGGCAACCGTGGAAAAATCACTGGACCTGATGCGGGATGTCAGCCGCGACATGCTGGCCAAGCATCAGGCCAATACGGTTTCGATTTCGGCGACCAATTCTGTTGCGTCTCTTTGGCTGATGCCGCAACTTCGCAAGTTCAACAAATCCAATGGCCGTATCCGCATCTCTTTGGTGTCTTCTGACAGTGACGCGGAATGTCTGTCAGATTCTATGGACCTTACCATTCTGCGAGGGGATGGCGACTGGCCGGGGTACGAGGCAAAGCTTCTGTTCGGAGAAACCGTTTTTCCGGTTTGCAGCCCCGAGTACCTAAAAAGCAATCCCAATGCGGCGGAACTTTCTGCGCTACCGGAACTTGACCTCATTGAGGTCACCAGCGGCCATGCAGAATGGATGACATGGCGTGCATGGTTCAGCGGCAATGGTGTATCGACGTCATCAATGGAACAGGCTGTCGCGTTCAACACCTACCCATTGTCAGTACAAGCAGCGGTTGATGGGTTGGGAATTGCATTGGGTTGGGCCCATCTTGTTGACCCATTGCTGGAAAGCGGCGCTTTGGTCAGGCCAGTCCAGGACGCATCGGTGCGAACGGAGTCAGGATACTACCTATTGAAAAGACCTTTCAACAGTGCTTTTCCAGAGCAATTAATTGTCGAAGATTGGCTGCTGAGTCTCAGCGCAGGTCGAAAAAGATACGCTTGATTTGGGTCGTTGACGACTGGGCATTGATGGTGAGTTTGGCAGTGAGCTATTTGGCTACTACAACTCGCATATTGACCCAAGGGAATATTTATTTACCTTAAAGAAAAAACGAATCTGAGACGGTGCGCCACCGCTCCGGACAAGGTGTTGTCAGACTTTTCCAACCGGGGGTTTTGCCCAATGAGCTATAAATCGGACATTGAAATTGCGCGCGAGGCGCAGAAGAAGCCTATTCAGG
>NZ_JBXWOX010000041.1:0-16677 GCF_059611125.1 Ruegeria sp. CDSB029 | reverse complement strand
AGTGCCGATGACTACAATCGATGTTATCGCGAGGTATGTCGACGCGTCGAACACTGCTAAGATCCAATGAACACATTACAACCTGATGAGACACCCGTTGGGTTCAAATGCACAACCGAGAAAATGAAGAAGGTGCGATAGTGGCTTTCTCGTTGTCCAATCCTCAGTGGCTACAATGAGCAACAAACCCTCTCTTAGCAAATAGACCAATTTTGTCCGATAGGCTCTGACGTCAGACATGTTTGGATGACTGCGATTAGTAGGTTTTAACAGAAAATGCGAAACCGAGTGATCATTTGCTGCGCTGACTCCAACGTCCGAATACTGTTCATAGCGGGCGCGTCGCCGCTGGCTCTCCATTCACTATCCCAAAAATCTCTGAACTGAACACTCATAAACAACAGACGTTTAGACGAAGGAGAATTTCCATCGTTTATCGAAAGATGTCTTCCAGCCAAGCTTCAAAACGCTGTTTGGCTACCGCATCCGCCTTTGTGTTTTGCCCTGAAATCAAATAGTGGCTCTGTTCTATAGGAACTGCTTCACCAACTATGGCGACCTTTCTTCCGGTCTCAACTGCGGTTTTGGCAAACCTCTCGATAACGATCGCATTGCCGCCACCTGCGGCCACGATGTCCACTGCGGCTATTGTCGTGTCGACCACAAAGGTTGATGCGAATTGGGTTTGTCGAACCCCGATTGCTGAAAAATACCGTTCCCACATTTGCTGGAAACCCAGAATGTGAATGAGTGGCCGTTGTTGCAGATCGTCGATGGGAGGGGTTTCTTCCTCGACCATCTTGGGGGCAATTGGGACGATACGTTCAGTAGATATTTTCCGAGAGGGGATTTCATTCCAATCGCCACTTCCTGTCCTCAGTTCGACATCGACATTTTCGCGGCCTGCGGATTCAGCCCAAATGTTCGAGATCAGCTTTATGGAAATATCGGGATGAGTCCGCAAAAACTCGGGCAGCCTATGAGCGAGAAACAAGGTCGCTGTAGATATTGGCGCGCGCACGACCAGCTCGTGCTTCTGGTTTGATCCGAACAGGCTGATCGTTGACAGATCGATGTCTCTCAGGGCTTGCCGCACGGAAAAAGCGTATGCCTGACCAACTTCGGTCAGGCTAAGATTGCGTGCGGCACGATAGAACAAGGGGCAGCCAAGTTGTGCTTCCAGCGAGCGGACATGAAGGCTGAGTGCCGATTGTGTGATACCCAGCTCGGCTGCGGCAGCAGTAAAGCTCAGATGCCGCGCTGCGCATTCAAAGGACCGAAGCCAGATAGGGTTAGGAGATCGCGGCATTCTTAGCACCGAAAATTTTCGCTGATACCTGCCGGTTTTATTCGTTTTACACCTTGCCATCAACGTCTGTAGTTTTTTTCAAAGTAACATCTTTGCCGATCATCCGGCAGGAACTGGAACAGGGAAGCACGCACATGAAAGTTGGGTTTATTGGTCTTGGAAATGTCGGCGGGAAACTCAGTGGCAGTTTGCTGCGGAACGGCATTGATCTAACGGTGCATGACCTCAATCCCGAACTTGTGGATGATTTCGTGTCGCGTGGGGCGGCCCGGGGTGAAAGCCCGGCCCAACTGATGCGCGATTGCGATGCTGTTATCACCTGTCTGCCGTCTCCTGCCGCTTCGGATGTTGTCATGCAACAGATGCTGCCCGAGGTGAAACCGGGCAAAATCTGGATGGAGATGTCCACCACTGACGAGGCCGAGGTCAAACGCCTGGGCGCAATGGTGATGGACGCAGGAGGCGCAGCCGTGGATTGCCCGGTTTCGGGTGGATGCCACCGCGCGGCGACGGGCAATATCTCGATCTTTGCGGGGTGCGATCGTGCTACGTTTGACCGCATCGCGCCTTTCCTGAAAACCATGGGTCGCCGCATTCTGCACACTGGCGATCTGGGCTCGGCTTCGGTTCTGAAAGTTGTGACGAACTATCTGGCCACGGCCAATCTTGTCACATGCTGCGAAGCGCTGGTCACCGCCAAGGCAGCCGGCATGGACCTGAACACGACCTATGAAGCGATGAAGATCAGCTCCGGCACGTCTTTTGTGCATGAAACCGAAAGCCAGGTGATCCTGAACGGCAGCCGGGACATTTCTTTCACCATGGATCTGGTCAAAAAGGATGCAGGCCTGTTTCAGCAGGTGGCTGACCGTCACAATGTGCCGCTGGAAATCTCGCCTATGCTGGTTCAGATCTTTGAGGATGGCATCGAACGATTTGGCGAGCGTTGTTATTCGCCCAACATCATCAAACGTCTGGAGGAGGCCACCGGTCTGGATATTCTCGCCCCCGGGTTTCCGCCGGAAATGATGGATGATGAGCCGGAAGAGCCCGGTTACGAGGTGATCCCGCAAGGCTCCGAGCGCAATGCCGCGGAATAAAAAAACGGCTGAATTGTAGCGCATCCGTACACTCGGCGGGAACCCGGCGACACGCAACCCGACGGCCGCGGGGATCGAGCATCTAGCGAGAGTCGATCGCGATCTGGTCGAAGCGGGAGTGAGTGCACCTGATAGGTTCACCACTGCCGCGCTGACGGCCAGCGACTATGAGAACCAAGAGGAATCCGGCGTGCCGGTACATAATCTCTTTGGCGCTTGCGATGTGCCCGCAACCCTCTCTAATTGTTTCAATTTAGTCGGTCTCATTGGCGTTGGAGCCAGGCAGAAGATTAGCTAAAAACGGGTTTGTAACCACTCGAAAAAAGCGATCGAAATGTGTGATCCCGCCGTACCTGTTTTGTGTTGCAAGACGTAGTGGGCCTGACCTGTATCAACGGGGGCACCGACAATTCTGATCTGGCGCCCGCTTGCGATGGCCTGCTGCGCGAACCGATTGATCATGATAGTGCAGCCGCTTTCCGCGGCCACCAATTCGCAAGCGGCAACCGAGGTATCGACGATAAGGCGCGGGGATACATCTGCATTGGGCAGACCACGGGCCGACAGATACCGCGCCCAATGGTCGTCAAACCCCAGAACGTGGATGGCAGCGTGCGCCATCAGGTCCTCGGGTGTTTTGATCTTTGGCGCGGTGCGCGCACCGCAAACCGGCACGATGAACTCATCAGAAAGCTTGATCATTCGCGTGTCGGAATGGGTTTGCGGAGCCAGCAGGATGTCTATGTCCACGGGATGCCCTTCCCGGCCGCTCTGCCACAGCGAAGTGACAAGTTTGATCCCGATACCGGGATGAGCTGTCTGAAAGGTCGCAAGTTGCGGCGCCAGCCAAATGATCATGGCCGCCGACGCTCGCACAACGATCGTCGTCTCCAAGGCAGGCCCAAACAGCCCGTTTGTGGAAAATGCGATGTGCTCCAATGAATCCCGGACCGATGTTAAATAGGCCCGGCCGATTTCCGTCAGTTGCAGGCTTTTGGCCTTGCGAATGAACAGTTTCTGCCCCAGCTGACCTTCCAGCGCCTTCATGTGTTGACTGACAGCCGTTTGTGTCAGCCCCAGCTCTCGACTGGCGGCGGTAAAGCTAAGATGACGTGCGGCGGCCTCGAAAGTGCGAAGCCAGTTCAGATTGAGATTGCTTTTCATTGCCCATTCATAAGTTTTTTATGCGCATGGACGCAAATTCTTTCATTTTCCTTCATTCCGGTCGGCAGTTAGACAAAAGTAACCGACGACGAAGTCGACAAGAAAAAAAGGAGCGATCTATGCCGGAGATCAATCAAGATACAGACACCGACATGGTATTGAGCCTTGTGGATCTGGAGCGCTATCCTATTGCGGATCTGGAAAGTGCCGAAGGCGCTGCGTTTCTCCAGACCTGTCAGGACCAGATGGAGGAACATGGCTGGTGCAATCTGGATGGGTTCATCCGCCCCGAGGCACTGGCAGCACTGGCCGATGAATCCAACGCCTTGCTACCCACCGCTGACGTACTGACTATCAAGCGCAACATCTACCAGGGCGCAATTGATCCGTCGCTGCCCAAGGATGATCCGCGCCGTAAGGAATATACGCATGTGGCAACGCAATTGGCGGACGATCAGCTGCCAAAGGAAACGCTCATCCAACAGCTTTATCAGTCGCCGCGTTTGACAGACTTTGTGCGCCGCGTCCAAAAGAATGAGGTGCTGCATCGCTGCGCCGATGAGTTTCAGGCGCTGAATGTCGTCGCCCTGCATCCAGGAAGCTGGCACGCCTGGCACTATGATACGACGGAATGCACCGTGACGCTGCTGTTGCAGGCCGCTGAAACCGGTGGTGACTTTGCCTTCTTGCCAAACTCGCGCACCGACGAAACCGAAGACCGCGAGGCGGTGGATCGTTTGCTTGCTGGCGATATGTCCCATGCACAGAAGTTTGACCGGGGCGCCGGTACTTTTACCCTGTTTCGCGGTGGCTATTCTTTGCACGGAGTGACAGAGGTCGAAGGGTCGACCCCCCGCGTCACCGCGATCATGACCTATGACGAACAGGAAGGCCGCGTGATCAGCGACGACATCAACATCCGGATCTATGGTGATCGCGTCAAAAATATCCTCGCGGAACGCGCAGCCTCCAGCATCAACGCACAAAGGACCAAGCCATGAAAACTGCTCTACTCGTCATTGATGCGCAAATGGCACTGGCTCATGAGGATGCCGCCGGTGCCGTGCGATCGTGCCCGGAGGCCAGCGACAATATTGGCCGACTTCTCAGCCGGTTTCGCGCGCAAGGTGACAAGATTGTCCATGTGCATCACCACGGGCTTGACCCCGACGATCCATTTCATGCGGATGCGCCAGGCGCGGCTGTCCAACCCTTTGCGGCACCGCAAGGGGACGAGCCGGTGATCATCAAATACGTCTCCAGCGCCTTCGCCGGAACCTCGCTCGAGGCTGATCTGCGCGCCGACAATATTGAACGTGTGGTCATCTGCGGGGCCACGGCCAATCACTGCGCCGAGTCCGCCGCGCGCTCTGCAAGCAGTCTGGGCTTTGAGATGGTCTATGCCTCTGATGCCGTCTGGGCTTATGACGCGACCGGGCCTGACGGGGTGACGCACAGCGCCGAACAGATCCATTCCGTCACACTTGCCAACCTGCAGGGTGAGTTTGGTGAGGTATGTTCGACCGACACCATCCTGAACGCGTAAGCAATATAACTAACCCCGAGGACGGCGAAGATGCGCATTGGATTTATTGGGCTTGGCACCATGGGCGGCCCGGCGGCACTGAACCTGATCAAGGGCGGGCATGACCTGACGGTCTGCGACCTTGATCGGAACCGGGCAGAAGAGCACCTGGCGCTTGGGGCGAAGTGGGCAGAGACCCCTGCGGCAGCCGCGCAAGCGGCGGACATCGTGTTCACCATGGTCTTTGGACCAAAGCAAATCGAACAAGTGGTAGCTGGCGACGATGGGCTGCGATCCGCCATGTCCGCGGGGCAGGTTTGGGTGGATATGACAACAAACAAACCCGCCTTTGTGCGCGAGCTTGCCGCCACCTTTGCTGAAAACGGTGTACAGTTGATTGATGCGCCGGTCACAGGTGCAGTCGATGGCGCACGCACCGGCAACATGCCCCAATTTGCAGGTGGGGACGAAGCGACCGTCGCGCGTATTCGCCCCGTGATGGAACTGATGGGGCCGCTTCATTACATGGGCCCCAATGGCAGCGGGTCCGTGACGAAACTGGCCAGCAACCAGCTTTGGGCCATCCATGCGACAGCCATGGGTGAAGCACTTGTGATGGCGGTGAAATCCGGTGTCGATCTGTCACGGGCCTGGGACGCGCTTAAGATCGGGGCCAGCGAAAGCTGGTGCATGCATCACGACGCCCCGTCCGTTTTTGCCGGACATTATGATCCGTCTTTCACACTGGACTTGTGCCAAAAGGATCTGGGCCTGATCGTTGAGGCCTGCGACGACGCCGGCACCGCCGCCCCGGCCACACGGCTGGTGTGCACGCAGTTCGAAGCGGCCCGCGAAAAATACGGGGGTGACAAGGGCGAATTGCATGTGGTGAAGCTTGAAGAAGACAATGCTGGCGTGTCACTTCGCCTTGACGGGGATTGGATCCCGCACTGGGAAAAATAACGAGGGGCCCAGTCTGGGCCCTAACCCGGAGATCTCGCGGCGCTGGTTAGTGAGCGCATTTGCTGCCCAGCATTCGAAGGACCGCTTTGACGCGGTAGCTGACGTAAACGTTGGTTCTTACCGTTCCAACCCAAAATCCTAAACAGGAATGCCCAAACCGACTTTCTTTCTTCCCATGACAACAGATGTGCGAAAGCGACGGACGTTTGAGTTGTCGAAGAACAGTCGTTTCGTGAGTTCCTGAAAATCATCCATATCCTTTGCGGTGCAGACCAGACAGAAGTCGGCGTCTCCGGTGATGTAATAGCACTGCTGTACCATAGGCTCTGATTGCACCTGACGTGAGAATGCGTCGATCTGATCCTGACGCTCGCGTTCCAATTCGACCATGACAATGAAGCTCATCGCGACACCCAGCTTTTTCGGGTCAACGATCGCGACTTCTGAAAGAATTGCGCCCGAGGTTCTGAGCGCCTTTAACCGCCGCTGAACAGAGGCCACAGACAAGCCTGTCTCGGACGCAAGCGCTTCGAGGCCCATCTTGGCATCGGTTTGCATCAACTGAAGCAGGTTTCGGTCAAACTGATCGAGTTTCATGATAATTTCCCTATCGGGTAAGAGAATTTCCCGAAAATTCGGAAAAATTGACCATAATAGGTCACACTTTGCGAGTACAACTTTCTGCATGAAAAATCCAACGATACTCGATGTCGCAAAACCGCTGTCTTTGCTGGCTGCATGTCCCGCCTATAAACCAAGTCCGTTGGAGACACGCAGTCTCCAAGACAGACCTATCCTGATCAAGGATGAAACCAACAGGATGGGATTGGGCGCTTTCAAAGCGCTCGGAGGCGTTTACGCTGTTGCCAAGCTGATAGAAGCGCGCGTCGGTCATCCTTTGGAACCAAACGCCTATTTGGACGATTCCGTAAAAACCATCGCACGCACGATGACTTTTGTCTGTGCCAGTGCAGGCAATCATGGCATGGCCGTGGCGGCCGGAGCGCGGCTGTTTGGCGCAAAGGCCCGCATTCACCTTGCCGAAACAGTGCCAGAGGATTTTGCAATTCGCCTGCGGGACAAAGGCGCGGAAGTTGTCCGATCGGGTGACGATTATGAGGCGAGCGTTGCGGCAGCCATAGCCGACGCCGAGGCGTCCGGGGCAATCCACCTCGCCGATGGATCTTGGCCTGGATATACCGAACCTCCGCGGTTGGTAATGGAAGGCTATACCGTCATCGCCGAAGAAATGCGGACAGAGATGGAATGCTCTGGGAATTGGCCCAGCCACGTTTACTTGCAGGCAGGTGTTGGTGGGCTGGCTGCAGGGATCGCTTACATGATCCGGTCCACCTGGGCGGTTCAGCCAAAGATCATAGTGGTTGAACCTGATGCAGCCCCTTGCCTTGCCGAAAGCGCCCGGGCGGGACAGATCGTAACGGTTGAGGGCCCCGTATCCAATATGGGGCGCTTGGATTGCAAAACGCCTTCTATGTTGGCTTTCGAAATTCTGGAACGGTGCGCCGACGACTGGGTAACGGTAACTGACTTGCAGGCCGTGGGCGCTGTAAAACATGCGCGCGATCTGGGCTTTTCCACTACGCCATCTGGCGCAGCGGGGCTTGCAGCCTTGTTGACGGACGAGGCCAAATTGCCGTTGATCGTGCTGTCCGAAGGAGATGTTCCCGATGCTTGATCTCGTTGCGTTTCGCCGTGATCTGCATGCTCACCCTGAAATAGGCTTCGACCTTGATCGGACCTCGGATCTGATCGCGACCGAGTTGGAGCGCGCAGGGCTTGAGGTCACCCGGGGTGTAGGCCGCACGGGCATTGTGGCCACCTTGCGCCGTGGTCCGGACGAAACAGCAATCGGTTTTCGAGCCGACATGGACGCGCTGCCGATACACGAGGCCACCAACTTGCCGTACCGCTCGGGAACGGAAGGCAAGTTTCACGGATGTGGCCATGATGGCCACAGCACCATGCTGCTGGGTGCCGCGCTGGAGCTTGCGGCAGACCCGTCTTTTGACCGCACCATTCACTTCATCTTTCAGCCGGACGAAGAAAACGGAAACGGGGCAGTCGCGATGATCTCGGACGGTTTGTTTGTACGCTTCCCGATGGCCGCAATCTTTGGCCTTCACAACATGCCCGGAATGGAGCTTGGTCACTTTGCCACTCAAGCGGGCTCATTCTGCGCGTTCGAGGATAATTTTGAGATACGCGTTCAGGGTCAGGGCGGGCACGCGTCGATGCCGGAAAAAGGCGTTGATCCGATTGTGACTGGGGCCGCAATTGTGCAGCAGTTGCAATCGATCGTCTCTCGCTCGGTTTCGGCGAGCGAGCATGCGGTGGTTTCCGTAACGGAGTTCCTGACAGACGGTGCACGAAACATCTTGCCCAGCAACGTAACCCTAAGGGGGGATTGCCGGGGCTTTTCGAGGGATGTGTCCGAAAATATCGAGCGCCGAATGCGCACCATTGTCGCCGGTGTTTGTGCCGCGCAAGGCGCAGAGGCGGAGGTTGATTACTCGACTTCCTTCCGGCCATTGGTGAACGATGCCAGAGCCACTGACATGATCGCGGGTGCCGCTCGTGAGGTTGGCAGCGTTGATGCGGATTACGGTCGGGTAGGATTCTCTGAAGATTTTGCAGAGTTTCTTGCCCACCGCCCCGGGGCCTTCATCCTGATGGGCAACGGAGTGGAGGGCAACAATTCGATGCCGCTTCATAACCCGTCGTATGATTTCAACGATGAAGCAATCAGGCACGGGATTGCGTTCTGGACCAGCACGGCACGACGGGAATTTTGATGGCAAGTGACGCCTGAGCAAACGTCAATAATGGGCAATTTTTCCACCCCTGCTGTCCCCAATCGAACCTTCGGCTGATCTCATGCGGCAAATGTTCTCTTTGTTGGGCCACTTCATCTGGTGACCACCGCTAGGGTCGGTCGCATCGAGACCCAGAAACATTGTGGGAAGCAAGTGACGCAAAGCCTCATGGTCACGAACTTCGACCCGGCAGATCGCGGCGACTCTGTTTCGTATCGTCTTCCGCGCCATATGAACCAAAACCTGCGGGGCGGGTGCTTTTTTCTTACGCCGACGGCAGATCCCAAAGGTTAATAGATGGTTAACATATCTCGGTACTTGATTGCGCGGCGATCTTCTTGTTTTACTGAAAATCAAATCAACCCATGCCCAAACGCGGTGTGAATATACAGTGACAATCGGTAACAAAACTCTGAATCTACAGAACTTTATGACGATGCGGGCAATGGAGTAGCAAGATGAATCAAGACGATGGATCATCACGCAATGAGTTTGGGAACCCCGGCTCGATTGACGATATGGTGGCGATGTATCTGGAAGCGCTTGAGGGTGTTCTAGGCTCGCTGCGGGACTACAGCGAAAAGGGTGCACGGGTCGAACCCGACGTGATGTTTCTGCTTGCACAGGCACAAGCCCGGTGGCTCAGTTCAGCTTTGCGGTACTGGCAGCAGATTGCGACCATCGTCTCGACCCAAGGGACAGACGCGATAGAAGCAACCATACCCCGTGCGGATGGCCCGTCATTGGAGGCCAGACAGCTGATCGTGCTGGACAAGGCCCGTGCCGTGTTGCGCGAAATATCGGATCTGTCGCTGAGCGAGGCAAAACTGTTGCAACGTGATCTTATGGAAATCGAGGCTGAGCTTCGCAAGTCAGTCGGCCCCGAGGGTGACGACCGGGAAGGCCCCCATCGCTATGCAAAATCCAAACCATGAATAACGAAGGTGCCCGCGCCGATTGGGTGATACCGGAACTGGGATTTGAGTCTGAGACCGAACGGTTGCGTACTGCCATCGGCGCGTGGGTTGAATCCACACCCGAGGAGATGCGGCCGCAGTTGGAAGAGCAGTTTCTGGCCGGCTCAAAGTATTTTCGCCCATTGACCATCTTTGCCTGTCAGACGGCTGTCGGCAGCGAGGAGATCACGGATGAAACCATACAGGCAGCCGTAACGCTTGAGCTGTTTCATAACATGACGCTGGTTGTGGACGACATTCTGGACCAGTCGGACGAACGGCGCGGCAAACCGACCATGCACACGGCCTTTGGGCAACTTGCGGCGCTGATGACGTCCGGGTTCATGGTTGCGGAAGGCTATCGGATGATGGCGACCGAGCCGCAGGTGGTCGGGTTGTTGTCCGAGCTAATGTCCCGGCTTGGCGCGGCCGAGATCGCGCAGTGGAACAGCCGCACGATGCCGCGCGGGGTCGAGGATTGGCGCAAGCTGGCGCAGGAAGACACTGGTTCGATGTTTGAGGTGGCTGCTTGTCTCGGTGACCGTAGCGAGGGGTTGCGCCATTTCGGTGGTCTGCTGGGCACCCTGTATCACGCCTGTGATGACGTGTCCGACGTGCGTGGAACCGAAGCCCTGGGCGGTGGGGGTGAAGAGGATATCCGCGACGGGATTCTAACCCTGCCAGCCGCGATCGCCGTGCGCGAGCCTGTGATCGCTGAAATGTTCCGCGATCCAAACCCGGAAAATTACGACGCCCTGGCCGAGGCCTTTCGCGCCGCATTGCCAGAAGCCGAGGCCGAACTGGACCGGATCGCTGCAAGCGCGATAGCTGAGGCAAATCGATTTGCCCGGAACCCCAAAAAGCTGATCACACTTGTGGATCGCACGCGGGCTTTGGGCGAAGCCCGCTGATCACAAATAGGCGCGTGCCGCTTTCAGATACTGGCTGTCGAACCCTTCTTCGAACTGCGCCACCAGCGGTTCGATAAGCGCGCGTTGCGCGTCTTTTTTAGGTAGCAAGGTTGCCAGACCCAGTGCCGCGCGCAGTTGCCATGCCAGCGCGGACCGGCTTTCGGCCGCGTCAAAGGCAGCGCGATAATGCCGCTCTGCGCCACTGATATCGCCACGTTTCTGCGCCAGTTCCCCTTTGACCAGACTCAAGTCAAGGACGTGGTTCAGTTCGCCTCCATCTTGCAATGGTTGGTCTAGCCCGTCCAGAACACGTGCAGCATCCTCGATCCGGTCCTGCGCCAGCAGCAAGCGCGCGTGATTGGCTTCGAAGCAGACGCGGTGGTAATGGACACCAGCATTCTTACAGGCAGCAACAGCCGTGGCCGTGATCTTTTCGGCTTCTTCAAGTTGACCGAGTTTTGCCATCGCCCGGGCGCGCCAGAACGATGCCCAGACACCCAGGAACCTGTAGCCATATTCTCCGGCAACCGCGCTGCATTCTTCGGTCAGGTCCATGACCTGTTTCCAGTCACCGTTCCAGTCGTGAATGCGGATCACACCGTTGGACAGAGCATAGACAAGCGAATAGGGGTCTGGCAGCGACCGGGTGTAATTAAGGATGTCATTGCCGACCTTCACCGCCTGATCCGGGCGGCCCAGAGACCAAAGCGCCGCTGCCCGGAAACATTCTGAGATCACTTTGGGCTCTGCGGCCGACAGGCGCGGCCCCGGCTGGTCCCAAATGCCTTCTTCATAAAGCTGCAGCACCCGTTCGCCATAACGCACCGACTCGGCGTAGTCGCCACGGTTGAAATGGGACCATGCCTGCATCGAGGCGGAATAGACTTCATAGCGGGCATTGCCGCTGCGCGTCGCCTCGTTAGCAAGCGCCGCAAAGGTCTCGTGCCCCGAGCTTACATCGCCACGCATGGTTTCAAATGCCCCGATGCCGTAAAGAACCGCAACGCGCAGGTCGGGGTCGTCAACATCCACAAACAGCTCGCGGGAGCGCTCAAAAGCGGTCTGCGCCTGTGGCGAGGCATAGCTGGTCGCCGCAAAGTGCACGACGCCGATGGTTGACTGCAATTGCAGCTCCAACTTGGCGCGATCAGCCAGGTCGTCGACCTCGCCGACATATTCCAATCCATTGCTAAGCTGCGCCAGTGCCTCCTTCATCGAGGCCCGGCTCCAGGCAGATTTACCAGCTGTCAGCCAATAGGGAACTGACCGGTCGCCCAGACCGGCGGCAACAAAATGGTTTGCCACCTGTTCCGGACCGGACTTGCAGCGTTCGGGAAATTTTTCTTCCAGTGTTTCGGCAATCTTGCCATGCAATTGTTGCCGCCGCCGCCGCAATATGGACCGGTACGCGGCTTCCTGAATCAAGGCATGGCGGAACATCAGGCTGTGACCGGTTTGGTCCGGGTATGCGAGGTCTGCGTCACCCAGTTGCGAAAGCGAGTCTGAGAGCTCGGGCAGCGGAGTTCCGGTCACCTGAGACAGCAGGTCGACATCGAATTCCCGGCCGATCACGGCCCCGATCTGGGCGTATTCGCGGGCGGCCCCCAGCTTGTCGAGACGTGCCATCAAACTGTCTTGCAGTGTTTCAGGCACCAAATCCGCGCTGTTTCTGAATTCCATCGCAGAGCGGGTCAGCTCTTCGGCAAACAGCGGTACGCCATCTGACCGTTCCAGCAATTGCTGGCGCTGCTCGGCCGAAAAAGCATCCGAACCTGTCATACTGTCCAACAGCTCTTCGACTTCGGCTGGCTTGAGGCGCGCGAGTTCGCAGGTTTCCAGATGATCCACCTGCCAATCATGGGTGAATTCCGGCCTGCAGGTCACAAGCAGCAGGATCTGGCAATCGGCGAGTTTGGCGGCAAATTTGGTCAACAAATCCAGCGATGTAGGGTCGATCCAGTGCAAGTCTTCAAAATGCACCAACAATGGTGCCCGCTTGGACAAAACGATGACCTGTTCAATCAGCATGTCGATCGTGCGGGTCTTTTGAAGCTCGGGTGACAGGTTTAGCGGCGGATACCTGTCACAGGGCAGCGAAAACAAAGACGCCATCAGCGCGCGGGCTTCGTTCAGATCGTCTTCGGCGACGACAAGTTTTTCCAGCTTGTCCAGCCGGGCTTCGCTGTCATCGTCTTCCTTGAACCCGAGCACGTTTTCGATCTGACGGCGGATAGGGTACAGGGCCGTGTTCTCAAAATAAGGTGCGGATTGCAGGTGGAGAACGGTTGCACCTTCGCCCTTGGCCTGATCCACCACCTCATATGTGAGGCGGCTTTTGCCGATGCCAGCCTCACCTGAGACAAGGCAAACATTCCCCTTCTTGGATTTGGCATCTTCCCAGGCCGACATCAGGCGGGTCCGTTCCGGCGTGCGACCGACCAGAGGCGTAAGCTGCCGCCGTGCCGAGGTGACGGCGAACCGGTCCTGGCGCTGTGCTGTGGATATGACACGCCACGCCACCTGACCGGGTTCAAACCCCTTCAGATGGATGTTCTCCAGCGCTTCATAGACGAACATATCCCCCAGCAGCGAGTGCGTCCTTTTGCCGATTACAATTTGTCCCGGCTTTGCCAGGCCCTGCAATCTGGCGGCAAGATTGGGCGTATCTCCAGCCACGGCAGACGTCGAGTTCACTCCGAGCTGGTCAAGATCGCCGGCCACCACCAATCCGGTTGCAATGCCGATGCGGACCTGCAGGCGATCACCAGCTGCAGTATCCAGGCCGGCGACGGCCTCGACAATCTCCAAAGCCGCGCGGCATGCGCGTTCTGCCGCGTCCTCTTGGGCGACCGGATAGCCAAAATAGATTACAACGCCATCACCAAGGTATTGGGCCACGTGCCCCCTGGCATCTTTGATCAACTGCGACACGGTATCCTGATACAACGCCATAAGGTCGCGATAATCTTCAGGATCAAGCCGCGCCGACAGGGCGGTCGAGCCAACCAGATCACAAAACATGATCGTAAGGTGCCGCCGTTCGGCGCTTTCCTCGCCCGTCATGGCTCCGCTGGGTCTGGGCTGTGCCGCGTCCGGCTTCATCGCCGCGATCGCCTTGCTGATCTTGAGCCGATGACCCAACACCGTGACACCCATTTCTCTGAGATGGTCGCCGGTCACATCTTCAAGAATGTCCAGGTCGATGCCGTTCTCATCAAACAGTTCGGTGTATTGTGGCAGGCCAATTTCGTTCAGCCATGCCGCAATCGTTTTAGTAGTCATCAGTCGTCTCTTACTCGTGCGAGTTATTCTTGGTTACTTTTTACGGGGCTTGCCGTCTTCTGTATAGTTCCAGAACATTGGACCAAGGCCCAAAGTCTTTTCGTTCCACTTACTTGCAGGCAGCCAATCCGTAAACAGGGAACCAAGGTTCTCTGGGCTTGGCGTGAATTTCGACTTCGGGAACTTGAAGTCTTTTGGTGGCCATAGCTTGTTGATACCCAGCGCTTTGTCCGCAAGCGTCCAGGCTTTTGCACTGGCGGCATAAGGTGCCCAAGCGATCTTGAGCGTCTGAAACATCTGACTGGGATAGAAATCGGGTGTAATCACCTCTACCGGTTTACCTGCGTCGCCTTTGTCTGGTTCTCTCTGCGCGGCCTGACGTACGCCTTCAGCCGCGATCAGCCCAGTTGCACAAGCGCCTTCGACAGTCGAGACATCAGCGAAATTCCTGACATAAGTTCCTGCCAGAAACAGGTTTTCGAACTTGGTGTTGACCTCGGGGCGATGTTCCCAGCTGCCGGTTAGATTGGCAAAAAGCTCTTCGCCCGTATTTGTGTCGACAGAGGTTTGGAACAGATCGATGTCGGCCTCGGTTATTTCTAACTTGGCAGTGATTTCTCGCAGAATGTAGTCGATCGCGGTTTTGGGGTTTTTGAGATCCAGAATGAGGTTCTGGTTTTCGTCCCGGCGTTCGGGTTTTACAGACAACAGCGATTTAAAATCCGATACCGTCACATAAAGGAAGGTGTTTTTGAGGCCCCACGTCGCCGAGTAGTTGAGGAACGTCATCTCATAGGGCGTATCCATGAAAACCACCACTTCCGTAGGGATGCCGGGTAGTTTCCGCTTGAGATAAAGCTCCACCGACGCCATCGGCTCGGCCTCCAGATACCTCAACTGGCCTAGGGCAGGGTCGGCATTGTACAAATCATCGGTCACCATCGATGCCATTGCACCGGGTGTAATACTGATGATCACGTTCTCATCGCTCACATCCACTTCGATGTCTTTCTTTGCGATCCCCCATTTGGGGTTAACTGATGGCGATTTGGTTACCTTGTCAAACACCAGCCGTTCGATCCGAGTGCCGTCTGCGTTGGGATGCACTTCGCGAATTCGGTGGCGGTACTTGAGCTCAAACCGGTCTCCGAACTGATCGAGCTTTTTGTGGAAGGGATCAATCAGAGTTTCTTTCTTGGACCCATCAAACAGCCAAAGCTGCGGAACCGGAACGCGGTTGCCGTACTTCAGGAAGGTTTTGTAGCTGCGCGCTGAGGCTTGCCAACTGTCGATGGCCCAGACGGTCTGCCAGATCTTCTCATGAAGTTGGGCGACCTCATCGGTGCAATAGGGCCGTCCACGCAACCAGCCGTTGAACGACATTCGGTCCAGCTTGTCATCTTCACTGTCCGGGATCGAAAGCAGATCGACCATCGAATACATGAACAGGAATAGTTCAGCAGGCGGCGCTGCGCCACCGGTGAGGTTGCGGTAAAAATCCTGAATGCCGCCCGGGTTCACCATTTCGGGCATGTTGTCGAGATCGCCGTCATAGAGAAACTTGAAGGCTTCGCGTGGTGTGAAGTTATCTTCGATCCCAAGGTCTTTGGCGACCGACCAGAAGTTGTAATACCAATTGCACAGCATGTGATAACTGTGCTCGCGCGGGTAATCACCGTGGTCGTGCTCCTTATGGGACCGCAACATTCCACCAATGAAATTGTCCTGCTCATACAGTGTGACGTGGTATCCCCGCTCCAACAAGCGAAGAGCCGCGGTGAGCCCGGCAATCCCGGCCCCGACGATAGTTACTTTATGCATGCTCACTCCCCCGGTTTTCTGCGTCACAAGCCTGCAATTCCAAACCGGCGACGTCAAAACTTATCTAAGGTTACGCTGCTTGGGGCATCAAAGGAAACATTTTCAGAGTGTTGCAGGAAAATGATCCGCAGGACGAAAGGCAACGGAATGTGTCGCGGCATTGCAAGCTGCTTTGAAATAATAGTTCAGGGATTGGGCTTGGACCCTAAATTGCAAAAGCAACAAAACTTAGGTGCACGCCAATGCCGTCAACTTCACCCGTGCTTTTTGGTCAAGTTTGGCTTCAAACCCTTGAAAGCCGCCGGTATGCGCGGTGCAGACGTTAGGACTTGGCGGGACATCCATGAACCGGTTAGCGCTGCGCTTCCTCGTTTCTAAGCATTCTCTCACCGGTCACAAAGTAGAGCGTGAGGTTCGTTTTTGACATTGCGATTAAGTTCGTTTTCTAACTCCGCCTCGGTCCAATCTCGGCGAGATCAAATTGTAGCTCTGAAGAGACCGAGGCGATGGCCCTAAAATCGGCCAAAGTGATAATTTTGCCAAGCAATCTTACTTTGATGGGGCTCTACTCAAAAAAAGTTGCGGCACCTTCCGCACATTCTTAAGAGCAAGTGTGGAGGCTCCACCAACCCTGTTGCGCCGAATTGCTTCATAGTCTTCTTTTGTTTTCAGGAGAATCCGACGGATGCTCCCGTTGCTTGCTCCACCAAGGCGCATCTTGGTCAGTACTTCCGGGTGTCCGTCGTCAGGGATTTTGGGACAGATGGCCGCCTGATCTAAGAGAGGGTCTGGCTCAACTGGTTGTTGTGATT
>NZ_JBXWOX010000040.1:0-16950 GCF_059611125.1 Ruegeria sp. CDSB029 | reverse complement strand
ATCATGAAAGAACTGATCGCCCGCACCTGCCCGGCCCAACCGGAGAAGACGTTTTCCAAAAACGTTGACGACAGGCGGGAGCCCTTTGGGTGCGTTACTTATCCAGCGAGCGGGCGATCAGTTCTTTCATGATCTCATTGGTGCCGCCATAGATCATCTGCACCCGCGCATCCGCATAAAGCCGGGCAATCGGGTATTCCATCATGAACCCGTAACCACCGAACAACTGCAGGCATTCGTGCATGATCTCGTTCTGCACTTCAGAACCCCAGTATTTCACCATAGAAGCCGTCGCCGCATCCAAAGTACCAGCCTCAAGCTGCGCAATGCAGTCATTGACGAAACTGCGCAGAACTTCGGCTTTGGTTTTGCACTCAGCCAGTTTGAAACGCGTGTTCTGAAAGTCCATAACGCGTTGGCCAAAGGCCTTGCGTTCCTGCGTATAGCGTACAGTTTCGGCAATTGCGAAGTCGATCGCGCCCAGCGCCATGATGCCGATTGTCAGGCGTTCCCATGGCAGTTGCTTCATCATCTGATAGAAGCCCTGGCCTTCTTCTGGTCCGATCAGGTTCGTCATCGGAACCTTGACGTCTTCAAAGAACAGCTCGGCAGTATCGTTGGCCTTCATCCCCAATTTCTTGAGGTTACGGCCCCGGCGAAATCCTTCTGCGCCTTCGGTTTCTACTGCGATCAGCGATACGCCCTTGGACCCTTGCGATTTATCCGTCTTTGCAGCCACCAGGATCAAATCGGCGGATTGTCCGTTGGTTATAAAGATCTTGGATCCGTTCAGGCGATAGGAATTTCCGTCCTTGTCTGCGGTGGTGCGAACGGACTGAACGTCCGAACCTGTTCCCGGCTCGGTCATAGCCAAAGCGCCAACCATTTCACCGGACGCCAGACGGGGCAGCCATTTGTGTTTTTGATCCTCGCTGCCATAGGCGTTCAGGTAATGGACAACAATCGACTGAATTCCAAAGCCCCAACCCGAGTCACCGCGTGCGGCTTGCCCGTACATCGTGACAGCGTCGAACCCAATCCCGCCGCCAACGCCACCATACTCCTCAGCAATAGCGCCGGCCATCAGACCCATATCCCCGGCCTTGTTCCAGAATTCGCGATCGACCATGCCGTTTTGGTTCCAACGTTCGATGTTGGGCACAAGTTCGTCGTCCATGAACCGGTTTGCCATTTCGGCAAACATCTGATGTTCGTCAGTGACCCAGTTGGCGGTTGGCTTGAATAGCGACATGTAGGCTTCTCCCAAATCGAATTTCGATCAGGGTAGCGTTGGGCACCGCGCAAACCAACCCATCCACCGGATTGCTACGCAACGTCTTTTTCGCACAAGACCTTACGTTCACAGGTTTAAACCCGGTCAAGCCAGGGCATTATCCAGCAGAACCTGTGCCGCTGCCTTTGCATCTCGCGCAGGATCGCAGCTTTTTACTAGGACGGCCGTGACGATTGCGCCCTCTTGCAAGAGCAGCAGCTGGCATCCCAATGCATCGGGATCACGTGCGCCTGCTTTTCGGGCCAAATCGGTGAGAAACTCGAGCATCAGATGCTTGTGTTCTGCTGCCTGTACATGGATCGAGTGATCTTGCTCCTGATACTCTGCGCCCGCTTTGATGAACATGCATCCGCGAAAGCTGTCCTCCAGGAACCATTCGCCCAGCACATCGAAACTGGCGATCAGCCGTTCGGCCGGTGTATCGGCTAGCTCATCTACCCGTTGCAGGAACCATTTGCGAAAGTTCTCATCCCGCAACCGTAAAGCCGCCAGGATCAGCTCTTCCTTGGTACGGAAATGTTTGTACATCGACGTTTTCGACACGCCCGTCTCGACCACTAACTTGTCCATGCCGGTGACGTGAAATCCGTCACGATAGAAGACCTGCAATGCCTTGCGGATCAGCTCGTCACGTTTGTTCGGGCGCATCTGTCAGCTCCTGTATGTACTGATCGGTACATAATGCACCGCAGCGATGGCTGCAACAGACACAGCCTAACCTGCTGTTTTCACTTGCTCCCCTTAGGAGACGAAAATGTGGGTTCAAAAAAACCAACTCAACACTTGAAAAAGGTTACCGATCTGTACACATTCAAGACACAGTGTACCGATCAGTAAACTCAGGAACGAACATATGAGACCCCGCACCAGACCACTCTCGCACCAGTACATCCCCCTTCTTTTGACCATCGCCTTATTGGCAGCTTCTCTGACCTGAAAGACCTACAAATGACCCGTCCTCCTCTGCCCCCGTTCACCCTGGAAACCGCAACGCAAAAAGTGCGATTGGCGGAAAACGCCTGGAACAGCCGTGATGCGGATGTCGTGACCCCGGCCTATACCGAAGACAGCCAGTGGAGAAATCGGGCAGAATTCCTAAGCGGCCATGCAGACATCCATGCCTTTCTGACACGCAAGTGGCACAAGGAACTGGACTATCGGTTGATAAAAGAGCTGTGGGCCTTTTCCGGTGACCGCATTGCGGTTCGTTATGCTTATGAATGGCGTGACGACAGCGGCCAGTGGTTCCGGTCTTATGGCAACGAAAACTGGCGATTTGCCGAAGATGGTCGAATGGCCGAACGGCACGCGTCGCTGAACGACCTGCCGATTGCGGAAGCCGAACGTCTGTTTTTCTGGCGGCAAGGCCCCCGTCCCGACGATCACCCCGGTCTGTCCGACCTGGGACTTTGAAAGGAAATCTCATGCCTCGCGCCTTTTCCGAACTGACCTTCACACCTGCCGTCCGCGCCCATCAGGAACGGATGGGATCTGCCAAGACCTATGCCAAATTCATCGAAAGTGGCCCGCAGCAAGGCCACGAAATCGGCGAGCCTGAAAAGGCCTTTATCGAAGCGCGGGATGGGTTCTATCAATCCACCGTGTCCGAAACGGGTTGGCCATATGTGCAATACCGTGGCGGACCGACCGGGTTTCTCAAAGTTCTGGGACCGCAGACAATCGGTTATGCCGACTTTTCGGGCAACAAACAGTATATCTCGCGTGGTAACCTGGATGGTAATGACCGGATTGCAATGATCCTGATGGATTACGCCAATCGGCGGCGACTGAAAATTCTTGGCCGGGTCGCGTTCACCGAGGGCGAAGATGCCTCAACCAGCCTTTATCCTGACGGTGCCGATGCCCCGGCTGAACGCGCCGTCATCATCCGGGTCGAAGCGCTGGACTGGAACTGCCCGCGCCACATCACGCCCCGCTTTACCGAGGCGGAGCTTCGTCCACATCTGAACTCGCTAGGGCAGCAATTGGCGCAACTTCAGGCCGAAAACGACAGGTTGAAGCAAGAGCTGGCAAAACGGCCCTGACCCAACAGCGCCTGATGAACCTCTCGAACCAGGACTTTACCCATGTCGCGATTTTCATTGAATATGGCCGGTTTCATTCTTGTAGGCATCGCGCTGACCACGGCCGCAGTGTCGCTTGCGTTCTTCGCCTCCCCCGAGGGCGTCAGATCGCCGCCGCCGGATACCTACAACTCTCTCTTGCTAGAAATGTTTGCGAACAGGTGACGCCGACGCGCGGGTTGCAAAAAGAAAATCCGCGATACCCCTTGACCTTCCCGTGACTGGAACCCCCATTTGGAGGGCAGATCAGACATCGGGACGAGTCACATGGCTACACCGCAAACAACACAACTCAAAATCTCGGGCATGTCCTGCGCCTCCTGCGTGGGGCGTGTAGAAGCCGCGTTACAATCGGTGCCAGAAGTGACCGATGCCTCGGTCAACTTTGCGACCGAAACGGCGCAGGTCACACATACCGGGCCGATCAACGCACTGACTGACGCCCTGAGCAATGCCGGGTACCCGGCGGCCAGCAAGCAGACGACCCTGAAAATTGGCGGGATGACCTGCGCCTCGTGCGTGGCAAAGATCGAGAACGCGCTGACCGCTGATCCTGCGGTCGTCGACGCACAAGTCAATCTTGCGACCGAAACCGCTGTGGTCACGTTTATCGACGGGGCCACCGACCCGCAAAAGCTGGCCAGTTTGTCTGAGGCAGCGGGATACCCTGCGCGCGCGGCAGACAGCATGACGGCTGACCAAACAGACCACACGAAATCCGACGAAGCGCATGCGCTGACCCGCACGACGATCTTCGCAGCGGTATTGGCACTGCCTGTATTCATTCTGGAAATGGGCGGGCATATGATCCCGGCCTTCCACCATTGGGTCCAGGCCACAATCGGCACGCAAACCAGCCACCTCATCCAGTTCGCACTGACCTCGGCCATACTGATTGGCCCCGGGCGCGTGTTCTACGCCAAGGGTATTCCGTCACTGATGCGCGGATCGCCCGATATGAACGCGCTGGTCGCCTTAGGAACGGGGGCCGCCTATTTGTTTTCCGTCACCGCAACCTTCGCCCCGCAGATCCTGCCGCAGGGTAGCGCCAATGTGTATTTCGAGGCCGCCTCTGTCATCGTGGTTCTCATACTGCTGGGCCGGGTCATGGAAGCGCGCGCCAAAGGCAGGACCGGGGCCGCGATCCGCAAGCTGGTTGGGCTGCAGCCCAAAACAGCGCGGGTCGAACAGGACGGAAATTTCATTGATCGCCCCATCGCTGACATAACAGTAGGCGATACCCTGCAGATCCGCCCGGGCGAACGGGTTCCCGTGGATGCCGAGGTTCTGGACGGCACCTCTTATGTGGATGAAAGCATGATCACCGGCGAACCGGTGCCGGTGGGCAAGTCGCCATCGGATCAGGTCGTTGGCGGTACGGTGAATGGCACCGGAGCGCTGCGGGTACGCGCGACGCGCGTTGTTGCCGACACGGTGCTGGCGCAGGTCATCCACATGGTCGAACAGGCGCAGGGGGCGAAGCTACCGATCCAAGGGCTGGTCGACCGTATTACTGCGCGATTTGTGCCCATTGTGATGGCCGTGGCGCTGCTGACGATCGCCATTTGGTTGTTCGTCGGCCCGGAACCGGCTTTGCCTTTGGCGCTGGTCGCCGGCGTCTCGGTTCTGATTATCGCCTGCCCCTGCGCCATGGGCCTTGCGACACCAACCTCAATCATGGTCGGCACCGGCCGCGCGGCAGAATTGGGCGTGCTGTTCCGCAAAGGCGATGCGTTGCAGCAGTTGCAGCAAGCCAAGGTGGTCGCGCTGGACAAGACCGGGACACTCACGCTGGGCCGGCCGGAACTGGAGAGCGTTACGACCGCAAACGGCGTTGACCGCGACAGTGTTCTGCGTTTGGCGGCCGCCGTAGAGGCACGGTCAGAGCATCCCGTTGCCACTGCCATCACTCGTGCCGGACCATCTGAATTGCCTGAGGTATCCGAATTTGACTCGCTCACAGGGCTGGGTGTTCGGGCTGTGGTCGAGGGGCATAAGCTGCTGATCGGTTCGGCCAGATTGATGGAGCAGAACGACATAACCGTTAGAGACCTGATGGCCGAGGCCAACCAGCGCGCCGAAGAAGGCGCAACCCCTTTGTTTGTAGCCATCGACGGTCAGGCCGCTGCAATGCTTGCGGTCGCGGACCCGATCAAGCCCGGCACTGTGCAGGCGCTTGGGCGGTTGCACGAAATGGGGCTAACTTTGGCGATGGTGACAGGCGACAACGCCCGGACGGCGCAGGCGCTGGCGGACAAGCTGGGCATAGATCATGTCACGGCCGAAGTGCTGCCCGATGGTAAGCTTGCCGCGATCAATACTCTGCGCGACACGTTCGGCGCACTGGCCTTTGTCGGGGATGGCATCAACGATGCCCCGGCGTTGGCTTCGGCGGATATCGGAATCGCCATCGGAACCGGCACCGATGTAGCGATTGAAACTGCGGATGTGGTGCTGATGTCGGGTGATCTGCGCGGTGTCGCAAACGCGGTCGAGATCAGCCGCAGAACCATGCGCAACATCAAGCAGAACCTCAGTTGGGCGTTTGGTTACAACATCCTGCTTATCCCGGTTGCTGCGGGAGTTCTTTACCCGTTTGGCGGCCACCTTCTGTCCCCGGCCCTTGCCGCAGGGGCCATGGCATTGTCCAGCGTCTTTGTCGTCTCGAATGCGCTGCGCCTGCGACGCGTCCGCGCCAGCCTGCCTGACGCCCCGCAAGACCATTCAACACAAACGGTGACCTCATGAATATCGGCGATGTTTCAAACCAGACAGGTCTGCCCGCAAAAACAATTCGGTACTATGAAGATATCGGTTTGGTGAAACCGCTACGCGATGACAACGGATACCGCAGATTTCGCAGTCAGGACGTGCACAAACTGACTTTTTTGGGCCGCGCCCGCGCCTTGGGTTTCACGATCGAGGATTGCCGCACATTGATGGCGCTTTATGAGGATGAAACCCGTGCCAGTGCCGATGTCAAAAAAGTCGCGCGCGCGCATATGGTCCAGATCGAAGCAAAGATCGCGGATCTGGAAGCCATGCGGGACACTCTCAGCCATCTGATCGACGCTTGCGCAGGCGACGATCGGCCCGATTGCCCGATCCTGCAGGATTTGGGCGGCAAATCGTGACGCGGGGTTGCCCTTTGGACTCAGCTTTGCTTTGTCTCTGCTGAACAATCCGGCCCGCTGAAAAAGACGGACACCGGACAGCAGAGAGGATCTCCAAATGGCAAAAGTCGCGTTTCTGGGTCTAGGTGTCATGGGCTATCCCATGGCCGGTCACTTGCAGGCCGCCGGGCATGAAGTCACCGTGTATAATCGCACCGCCGCCAAGGCAGAGGCCTGGGTCGCCCAACATGGCGGCGCAATGGCGGCCACACCGCGCGAGGCCGCTCAGGATGCGGAATTTGTCATGGCCTGCGTTGGTAATGACGACGACCTGCGGATGGTCTGCACAGGTGAAGACGGCGCATTCAGCGGCATGTCCGACGGCGCGATCTTTGTCGATCACACCACTGTTTCCGCCATGGTGACGCGCGAGCTGTACCAAGCTGGACAAACACAAGGTATCGCTTTTGTGGACGCTCCGATCTCGGGCGGTCAGGCAGGGGCAGAAAACGCGGTTCTGTCGATCATGTGCGGCGGGGATAAGGCGGCGTATGACGCGGCGGAACCGATCATGCAGGTCTATTCCAAGATTTGCCGTCGCATCGGCGACAGCGGCGCAGGTCAGATGACCAAGATGTGCAACCAGATCGCTATTGCCGGTCTGGTGCAGGGCCTCAGCGAAGCACTGCACTTTGCCGAGAAGGCGGGCCTTGATGGCCGCGCGGTCGTTGAAGTTATCAGTCAGGGCGCGGCAGGCAGTTGGCAGATGGCGAACCGGTACGAGACGATGCTGGATGATCATTTCGACCATGGGTTTGCCGTGGACTGGATGCGCAAGGATCTTGGAATCTGTCTGGATACGGCCAATGAAACAGGGGCTTCGCTGCCTGTGACCGCTCTGGTCGATCAGTTTTACAAGGACGTTCAGAAACTGGGCGGCGGACGCTGGGACACATCCTCGCTGATCAAACGCCTGCGCGCGCTGGATTAAAGGACCGTCGCACTGATGACCGAGTTGACCGAATTCTGGACCCACGCCCTGCGCATCCATTGGGGGCTTGAGGCCAAACTGAACCGGCTGGACGGCGAATATGACCTCAACTTTCTGGTCAGGGCCACCAATGGTCTGGACTATGTGCTGAAAGTCATGCGTGCGGATTGCGAGGCAGAGTTCATTGATCTGCAGATCAAGGCGCTGAAACACATCGCTGTCGAGGCTCCGGGCTTGCCCTTCCCCGATGTGCACCCTGATGTCAGCGGCGCGCTACTTCCGGAAATCTCTGATCAGGATGGGCAGCCGCGACTGGTTTGGTTGCTCGAATGCCTGCCCGGCCAATGCTATGCCAAGGCTGCGCCGAAATCCGAGGAACTGATCCTGAAACTGGGCCGCGTTCTAGGCGCAACCGACCGGGCACTGGAACGGTTTACTCACGACGGGCTACACCGCGCGGATTTCAAATGGGACCTGACACAGGCGGGCTGGATTTCGGACAAGTTGGATGCCATTGCCGACCCTGCGCGGCAGGCAATGTTGTCAGAGATTTGCGTTGAATTCGATGCGATCTCGGGCTCTCTGGCGGGCCTGCCGAAGCAAGCGATCCACAATGATGCCAACGACTACAATATATTGGTCGACGGTGAACTGGGTCAGCGGCAAACCGTCTCTGGCTTGATCGACCTGGGCGACATGTGCGCCGCACCGCGTATTTGCGATCTGGCGATAGCCGGGGCGTATATCGTCCTGGACCACCCAAAACCCGAGCCGGCATTGACGGCGTTGGTCCGCGGCTATCACGCCGCCAATCGTCTGCGTGCTGACGAGGTCGATTTGATCTGGCCGCTGCTGCGGATGCGGCTGGCCGTGTCCGTGGTAAATTCGACCCTGATGGCGGCGGACAATCCGGACGACCCTTATGTGACCATCAGTCAGGCCCCCGCTTGGCGGTTTTTGGAAAACGACAGGGTGAATGGCGGCTTGATGCTCGCCCGGCTGCGCGCCGCCTGCGGGTTGCCGGTAACCGACGGGGCCGAACGTATCCACGCCTATCTGTCCGAACATCGCGGTCAATTCGCGCAGATGTTCGAACAGGACCTGAGCGATGTTCCGATGGGATCGCTTTCGGTCGAGAATTCAACTTGGCCCCAGAACCCGTTCCACATGCCTCTGGATGAAGCCGCGCGTGTCGGTGAGGAATTCGGTGAGGGGCTCTGGCTGGGCTACTACAACGAACCGCGCCTGATCTATGCCGAGCCAGCGTTCCGCAAAGGGCCGTGGAAAGCCTCTGACCGACGGACAGTGCATTTGGCGGTGGATGTGTTCGCCCCAGCCGGAACCGTGTTGAATTCCCCGATGAGCGGTCGGGTCGAAGCGGTCGAAAACCGTGACGCGCATCTGGACTATGGCGGCGTCGTGATCCTGCATCATGAAACACCCGAGGGCGATCCGTTCTATACACTCTACGGTCATCTCGACCCCGAAGTCTGCGACCGACTGAAACCGGGCGATCCTGTGGCGCAGGGCGCGGCTTTTGCGCGATTGGGGGATGCTACGCAAAACGGCGGCTGGGCTCCGCATGTGCACTTTCAACTGGCCCTGACAACCAATGGCATGCAAAACGACTGGCCCGGCGTTGGTGATCCTGACGAAATGGAGCTGTGGCACGCCGTCTGTCCAAATCCGGCAGCGTTGTTGAATCTGCCGGACGACAAGGTGTTCTATCGCCCGACCGACAAGCAAGCGATCCTGCAAGGGCGGCATGACCATTTCGGTGGCAACCTGTCCCTGACCTACGATGATCCGGTCATGCTGGTGCGCGGGTGGAAGCATCATCTGTTCGACGAATGGGGCCGCCCCTATCTGGATGCCTATAACAACGTCCCTCATGTGGGTCATGCACACCCGCGCATTCAGGCCGTGGCAGCCGACCAGCTTAAGCGGATGAATTCGAACACCCGCTACCTGCACCCCGCTCAGACTGCGTTTGCCGACAAGATTCTGTCCAAGCTGCCCGACCATTTCGAAGTCTGCTTCTTCGTAAACTCAGGCACGGAAGCCAACGAGTTGGCCCTACGACTGGCACGGGCGCATACCGGGGCCAAAGGGATCGTGACGCCGGATCATGGCTATCACGGTAATACCAACGCGGCAGTGGCGGTCTCTGCCTACAAGTTCAACAAACCCGGCGGCATTGGCCAGGCCGATTGGGTCGAGCTGGTCGAGGTGGCTGATGACTATCGTGGCTCGTTCGGACGCGACGATCCCGATCGGTCACAGAAGTTTGCCGATCTGGTTGATCCGGCTATTGCCGCGTTGCAGGCCAAAGGCCAGGGGTTGGCTGGCTTCATCGCCGAGACCTTCCCCTCGGTCGGCGGCCAGATCATTCCACCCAAGGGGTACCTGTCAGCCGTCTACGAAAAAATCCGTGCAGCAGGAGGTGTTTGCATTGCTGACGAGGTGCAGACGGGCCTTGGCCGCCTTGGCGACTACTATTTCGGCTTTGAACACCAGGGCGCGCTGCCGGATATCGTTGTTATGGGGAAACCCATCGGCAACGGCCATCCGCTGGGCGTACTGGTCACGACCAAAGCCATCGCAGACAGCTTCAACAACGGGATCGAGTTCTTTTCGACTTTTGGCGGCTCTACCCTGTCCTGCCGGACCGGCAAGGAGGTGCTGGACATTGTCGATGACGAGGGGCTGCAGGACAATGCCCGTGACATGGGCACGCGCCTGATGGATGGGCTCCGACAGATTGAGGCTGATTTCGGCTGTGTCGGTGACGTGCGCGGTATGGGCTTGTTTCTGGGCGTAGAACTGATCAATCCGGACGGATCCGAAGGCACCGAAATCTGCAATTATGTCAAAAACCGGATGCGCGATCACCGTATCCTGATCGGCAGCGAAGGACCCAAGGACAACATCCTGAAAATTCGCCCGCCTTTGACGATTGAGGCTGAAGATGTCGACATGATCCTATGGGCATTACGCAAGGTCCTATCCGAGGTCGGCGATTACGCCCCCACCTCGGTCTGCGATCATGACCACCACCACGCGGGCTGTGGGTGTTGCTGAAACAAAAAACCCCGGCTCTGACAGGCCGGGGTTTTGAAGTCGCCAGCCGCTTAGTGCAGCATGGCCGAGGGGGATTTATGCCCTGTCGTCGGCAGGGGTATTGACGCGGTCATCCGGCGCAGCACCATACCCATCTCTTCGGACAGTGACGCCAGTGCCGGGGCAAAGTCTGGTCGTACGATCAGCGTTGCCATCATCATCGCGTCTTCACGCGCACCTTCCGAAGCGGCAGCGATCATCTGGGCAAAACAGTTTTCGTCTGCACCAAGGCAGGAACAGCCAAGCCCATGCCGTACCAAGGGACGGCGGCTGTGGTGGGCACACAGCCCGCACAGACGATCTAGCGTCATCACTGCAGCCCGCCCCTGATCCAGGCCAAGCGCAATTTCGAAATCGCTTGCAGCATCCGCACGGGCCTCGGGACTTTCGCTCCATAATCGCAGATACATCACAGCACCGGCTTCGATTGGGCTAAGGTCGGACAGACGCCCAACCGCAGCGCCACCGCGAGAGGAATGCGTGCTCATTTCGTCAGGATCAGCTTGCCGGCGCGTGTGATACGCAAGGTATAAAGTTGATCGCCCAGTTCGATATGGGCCAGGTTGCCACCCTTGGTCAGATCTTCGGCCTTATGTGCCGGAAGCATGGACACCGCATAGGACTGGCTGGGATTCGGGGTCTGCACATTCATCAGGACAACTCCAGTAGGTTCTCGGGCGAAGGGCCTTAATTTGTTCGCGCTTTCAACAATATGGCTGACCCGAACTGGGTTGGCTGAGGGGGTCTTTCCGTTAATCTGATTAATTTAGTCAGGTATGTCAACCCTATTCGATGGAAACCGCGAATGTGGGGTGATTGCGCAAAGATTTCATGCAGGTTAGGTCTGGCTCACACGCATTAACCGACGGGGAAACCGATGACCGCAACAATCATGTTCGACCTGGATGGAACACTGGTAGACAGCCTTCCGGACATTGCAGCGGCCGCCAACCGGACATTGCTGGATATTGGCGTCGCCCCGTTGCCGGAAAGCACGATCAAGCAATTTGTGGGCAACGGTCTGCCAAAACTGGTCGAACGCATGATCCACCATCACGACCTGCCGATAGAGCGCCACGGCGAATTGACCAAACTGACGCTGGCCCACTACTCTGCCGCCTCCAGCGACAAAACAATTCCCTACGCGGGCGTCCCACAGGCGCTGGCGCAACTGCGCAAAATGGGCTGCGTTCTGGGCGTATGCACGAATAAACCTGAGGCACCCGCCCGTCATATCCTGGACGCACTGGATCTGGCACATCACTTCGATACAGTGTTTGGCGGCGATACACTGCCTGTTCGCAAACCAGACCCCGCGCACCTTGAGGCAAGTTTCAACGCGGTCGCCAGCGCCGGACCCCGGCTCTATGTCGGAGACAGCGAAGTGGATGCCGAAACTGCGCGTCGTGCAAACGTGCCCTTTCTTTTGTTTTCGGAAGGCTACCGAAAAACTCCGGTGGAAGAGATCCCACACAGGTTCAGCTATGATGACGCGCACAAACTACCCGCACTCGTCCTGGAGGCATTGCAGGGATAGGGGAAAAGTTTGCTGGCAGGGGGATTTGGGAAGGCGGTTGAGGGGCCGGCCGAGGGGGTAAGTAGCCAGCCCCTCATCGGGGAAAAGTGGTATTGTCCGCAGTAATTCTTTGGATGCATTAACCCTAACGAATCGACCTGTATTCAGAAATTGGGGGTTTCCCGTAGGCGAAGATAACTAATTGAATTTTCATTCATTTTTATGACAAAAAATGCCAAATAACCGAAAATGCACATTTTGGCACGCGTCTGAACCCAAGAATCATCCATCTGGGCGGCGAAAACTCTACTCCATGCGCCGCCTGCCAAGAAAAATTGGACAGGCCTTCCTTGGAAAACAATCCTCGTCCGCAGGCCGATCAGGGTGACGCTGGATTGCGCCGAATTCAACAATGGGTTTTCGATGAACTGAAAAAACGGTGTGTTCTTCGGGTCCGGTGAGATTGCGAGCCGACAGAATGCTTCAAGCTTGAATTGCTCGCCATCAACGCTGCTGGCTTCGGCCCAGTTCAGACCAGGCCGTGCAAGGTTTGTCTTGCGATCCATATGGCTGCGGCGATTTTTGATTTTGAACGTCAAAGAGCCTCGTTCGGGCGCCTGCCAGTTGGTTCAGGCGCAAGCCGCGATCTTTACCATGAACTCAACTCGCAACCTTCAGGGTGCTTCGTTTCACGAGATCCTTGTAGAGCTCGCGTAGGCGACGTGTCATCGGGCCAGCACCTTCATGTTCTCCGATCGTTTTCCCGTCAATTGAAGCGACAGGTGTTTGCGCACCGAAAGTGCCCGTCAAAAAGGCCTCGTCGGCTCCATACGCTTCATAAAGCGAGTAATTCTTCTCGAACACCGGGATGTCGTTGGCCCTACACAGGTCTATGACCTTTTGGCGAGTGACCCCGTTCATGCAGTAGTCTCCAGTGGAGGTCCAAACCTCACCGCGGCGTACAATGAAGAAGTTGCAGGCATTTGTGGTGTTCACAAACCCAAGTGGATCCAGCATGAGGGCCTCATCCGCGCCAGCCTGTTCAGCCTGCAGACATGCGATAACGCAGTTCAGTTTCGAGTGACTGTTATACTTAGCATCCTGGCTCATCGGCAGGCCGCGCACCTGAGGCACGGTGGCCAGGCGAATGCCCTTGTTCATTAGGCTGTCTGCCGGTTTCGAATGTTCCATGATCGCAACCACCGTAGGTCCGGATCGAGATAACCCGGGGTGCTGAAACGGCTTGTCCTTTGGCCCGCGTGTCACCATGAACCGGCAATGCGCGTCCGTTGTCATACCGTTGGCCTTAGCGGTCTCATTCAGCGCTTGCAGGACCTCGTCCTTGGTCATGCCAACATCGATCGAAACGGCTTTGCAGCTATTGAAAAACCGGTCCATGTGTTCGTCGAAGAACGCCCACGTGCCATTATAGAGCCTCAGCCCTTCCCACATGCCATCGCCCAGCATGAAGCCAGAGTCATAGACGGACACCACCGCCTCGCCTCGCGGCACGATCTTTCCGTTGAGAAAGATCTTAATGTCTTGATTGCGCGCGTCTTCCTGCGCGTCGTGAGTGGAATGGCTCAGGCTTTGCTCGCTCATATTGTTTCTCGTAGGTGGGCGTTTTGTTGAAAGGGTGCAGAGGCGGCGGCAACCGCCACCTCGGTTGTTTGTTTAGTTAAGAAGCCCGACTTCGCGGAAATAGCGCTCGGCGCCGGGATGCATTGGTGCGGATAACCCATTTATCACCATTTCCTCTTTCTTGAGGTTGGCAAAAGCCGGGTGAAATGACTTGAAGGCATCAAAGTTGTCAAAAACCGCCTTGACCATCACATACACGGTTTCTTCCGGTACATTTGAGGAGGTCACGAAAGTGGACGGAAGACCAAAGGACGGAACATCTCCATCTACGCCTCGGTAAAGACCGCCTGGTATGGTTACGTTCCCATAGTAGGGCTTACTCTCAACCAGCGTCTGTACTGCATCGCCGTCAACAGGAATGATGTTGATATCGCATGTTGTGGCAGCTTCCAAAACGTTTGCCACCGGGTTACCCGCGACCATCAAAAACGCTTCAATGGTATTATCGCACAAGGCCGAAGATTGTTCTGCTGATTTCAGTTCGGTCACCAGTCCAAAGTGATCCATGTCCCAGCCCATAGCGTCCACGAGAACTTCAGCGGTGCCGCGTGTGCCGGAGCCAGGATTGCCCAAATTGATGGTCCGACCGCCGAGATCGTCCAGGGACTCAATGCCGGTGTCTTTGCGAGCGGCGATAATGACCGTATCAGGATGCAGCGAAAACAAGCTGCGGAGTTCGGAATCTGGCCCGTCTTCTTCGAACAGGCTGGTCCCGTTCAGGGCGTGGAACTGCCAGTCGGACTGGACAATTCCCATTTCCAACTCACCCTCGCGCATAGTGCGCAGGTTGTAAACTGAACCACCCGTGCTCTCGACCGAGCAGCGAATGCCATGTTCCTTGCGTTTCTGATTGACCAGCCGACAAATGCCGCCGCCAACGGCATAGTAAATGCCGGTGACACCGCCAGTACCGATTGTCAGAAACTCTTCCGCTTTAGCCGGGGCACCGGCCAGAAGCGCGGCCGCGCCAAACGCTGCAAGCCCGGTATGTATTCTCTTTTTGAGGATGCCGGTCGACAACATGTATAACTCCCTTTTCACCTGTTGCGTCACTCCGGTTCCAGACCGTGTGATCATCTCTTGCCGATGGGTTCGTCGTCGCAGCCAAGGTTCGGAGCTTTTCGAATCCCCACCTGATACGACGATACTACGTGTTTTTACAATTGTCGACAATTCTAGTAATTGTCGACAATCTTCCAAATGTTGGCTACCTTGAAATGAGGTCGCTGCAGTTGAACACCCTACCGAAAATGGAAGTTCAGCTGCGGTTAATTTTCTGGCTATCCTGGCTTCACGAAGTAATCTCGCTTTCCATTCACAGGGTGTTCTATCAACGGGATCGACATGACACGACAAACAGCATCCGCAGAGAAATCCGGCGATACACTGAAAGACAGAACGCTGGAGCGCCTGCAGAAGTTAATCTTGACCGGAGATCTGGAGCCCGGGGCAAAACTGCTTGAAACCCAGGTCGCCGCTCAGTTGGATGTCAGCCGCGCTACATTGCGCGAAGCGATGGTTCAATTGAGTGAGATTGGGCTTCTTGTTTACATTCCTTATCGCGGAACTTTCCTTCGTACGCTGGATCCGATTGATCTGGACGAAATCTATTCGTTCCGAACGGGACTCGAGAAGATGGCGTTTCAATTCTGTTGGGACAAACGTGACCTCATGAGCCTCGCCGACCTGCAAATGCGCAACGACAGGCTATGCGACTGCATCTCGGACAACGATCCCTACGGCGCGATCATGGCTGAAATGCACCTTCACTCATGGTGCTATGAACTTTCGGGGCATAACCTTCTACTGCAAAGCTGGGAGCGCCTAAAACCTAACCTCCAGTTCTACTTTGCTATGCACCAAAAAGCGCACGGGCGCGGCGGTCCACTCCGGGATTCCCACGACAAATACCTCCACCTTGCCCAAGGGAACAGCTTGGATGCCATGTTGGATCACCTTGAAGACCACATGCGGCAAGGGTTAAAAAACACGATGAAATTTCTGAATGAAAGAAACGCTCAAAAAAAACGCGTGTGAACGGAAGATGATAAACTCAAATTAGTTCTGGACCCATTGAATATGTTGCCACTAACTCGGCTGCGTGCGTAAAGCCCCATTGTTTCAGGGGTATATCATGAGCAATCTATTCTGAGTGACAGACGAACAGATGGAGCGTCTTCGGCCTTACCTTCTAAAGAGCCATGGCAAGCCGAGGGTTGATGATCGGCGTGTGTTGAGCGGCATTATTTTCATCAATCGCAATGGGTTGCGCTGGTCTGATGCCCCTTGCGAATATGGGCCGCCAAAGACGCTGTATATCCCGACGCCTCAGCACGGTCAAAGGCCTACGACCTGTTCATTTACCTGATTGACACGGGGGTTCGCCTTCGAGAGGCGACACTGGTCGATTGGGGGGCCATCGACATGCGGGAGCGCTATATCGCCAACTACAACTTCAAAACTTAATCCATGACCTCTCAAGTGTATCCAACGTCACCGTTTCCGGTGCGGAACTGTCCTCGCGCGGTGACAGAAACTGGGCTGAAATCGGTTATGGCAGAGCTCTGGATTGGACCAACGGAAGCGCCCTTTTTGGAGAAGTGTCTTACCGCCAGTCCATCGAGACAAGCGGCAACTGCGGCATCGGTGCAACCGCTGGTCTGCGCGTCCTATGGTGAGGTAAGGAATAAAGCTTCTTATTGGCTGCGCTACGCGATGCAGGCTGGTTTACTTCAGAACCGCCGTGCCGTCACTCACATCTCGTTCAAGTAGTTGGTCGACGAAAATTATCTCTTACAGAAGGATCTATCAGATAAAAAACCTATCCTGGCGGCGCTGGTTGCAGTCGCCACAGCGGCCTATTCCCCTGCGGTAGCGGAGGACTTCGCATTCCTCCTCTACAATGAAAGCAGCTCTGATCTTGTCGAATTCAATGTCTCTCCAGCGTCATCCGGCGATTGGGAGAAAATCTCCTGGCTGGTGTTTACCTCGCACCAGGATACGAAATTGATGTTGATATTGCTGATCGGTTGACGACCTGCATCTATGACATTCGCGGAACTTTTGCCGACGGTTGGGAAGCCAAGGATTTTCGGCTGAACCTGTGCGATCTGGTGAGCCTCCCCCACTGAACTGGTCCACCGTTATGTTTAGGAAACGGAGGACCACGAATGGCAAACAAGAGACCGAAG
>NZ_JBXWOX010000039.1:0-17462 GCF_059611125.1 Ruegeria sp. CDSB029 | reverse complement strand
TTGGCAGGACTTCTACAAGCCGTCCTGATTTAAGGTCTTCGGAAAACCGGTACATCGGTGCTTGCGCAAGGCCAAAAGGATCTGTTGCAAACTTTTGACCATTGACCTTTGTGGTGCTAGCGCCTGGGTAGCGAACGGCATTACCCAGTTGAAGGTTAGTTTATGATTTCTTTCAAAGGTGCACAGTATCCGAAAGACGTGATCCTGTTCGCAGTGTTCTTTTACGTTCGCTACGGTGTCTCCTATCGAGACCTGGAAGAAATCATGGCCGAGCGCGGTGTTTCAGTGGACCACACTACGCTGAACCGATGGGTAACACGGTATTCTGGTGCAATCGCTGAAGCAGCACGTCGCCGCAAAGGGCCATGCGACCTTTCTTGGAGGATGGACGAAACGTATATCAAGATTAAAGGCGCGTGGGTTTACCTCTATCGAGCTGTCGACAAACACGGCAAAACCCTTGATTTCATGCTTTCACGACGTCGAAACAAACCTGCAGCCACAAGGTTCTTCGCCAGGATGTTGGAGACAAATGGATTGCCGAGGAAGATTGTGATCGACAAGAGCGGTGCCAACACCGCTGGCATCAAGGCCATCAACAAAATGCTCAAAGGCTTTGGCTGCCCGATCCCAATTGAGATGGTGAGGCGGAAATACTTGAACAATATCATCGAACAGGATCACCGTTTCATCAAAAGGCGTATCCGGCCGATGCTGGGGTTCAAAGCCTTCACTTCAGCAGCGGCAACGTTGGACGGCATCGAAGTTGCTCACATGATCCGCAAAGGTCAATTCACGCCCGGACTCTGTCCATTTCTACAATTCGCAGAACTGGCCGCCTAACCCATCGGCGCAAAAGCAGGATTCCGAACAACCACAAACTTTGCAACGGAACCTAGAAAAACACAGCGTACAAAACTGCGTCTTTGGGGAAGTGACAGCCTTTCAAGGAGATCATGCTTAAACCTGTTCGAAAACTATTCGGCGGGAACAAACGCCAGATCCGGCGTGCCCGTCAATCGGACATCAAAGTTTGCGACACATCCGCAAAACCTCCCCAGCGAGCTTCAGCGTTGCTTTCGTTTGACCGAGATAATGCATCCGGAATGCTTCGGGTGCCGTGCTGGTACATCACGAGCCATCGCATCCACATTTCCAAGGTGTCGTAGTGCCCCGCTGTTCAGCAACACGCCGCGCCCGGCATCATACCGACGTTGCCCAAATCCGCTGGCAACGCATTCCCAGTCTTCCTTGGCTGCCGCGTTGCGGAACCTCGGCAGGTCGTGCGGGTCATGCCGTCCGGGTGTTGCTGCGACGTGATCGTGTTTCTTCGCATTGCTTTGGTGGGTTAAATGGTGGGACACTTGTGTTGTGCCAGGTTGTTGGACAGTACCGGTTGTCGGCCTCGGCTTGGGACGCATGATCGTCACGACGCCTTGTGGTTTCGGATGCCCTGGGACGGCCACGTGAGTTGCCGTAGGTTTTGGTGTCAACTGTGGAACCTGGCCAGGAACCGCCGTGGGAACCTGATTGGGTGTTGCAGTCGGGACGAGCGGTGGCACAGCAGTTTGACCGGTGGGCTGAGGCGGGACCTGACCAGGAACTGCGACTGGTATTTGGTTTGGTGTCGCGGTGGGCACAAGTGGCGGCACCGCTGTTGGGCCGGTAGGTTGAGGCGGAACCTGGCCAGGGATAGCTATCGGAACTTGATTGGGAGTTGCAGTCGGAACTTGCGGCGGCACCGCGGTAGGCCCGGTAGCCAATGGCGGAACCTGATTTGGAACGGCTGTCGGAACCCGGTTTGGAGTCGCATTTGGAGTCAAAGGCGGAGCTAGGGTCGGCGCTACTACCGGCGTGGGAACCTGACCGGGAACCGCTATTGGTGTCGCGATAGGAACCTGACCGGGAATTGCGTTCGGAACCGCGCCCGGCGCAAGGACTGGAACAGTAACGGATGTGGGCGTTTGCTGCGTTCCCTTAGGCGGCAACTGATTTGCTACCGGCTGAGTTGGGCCGGTAATTTGATTCCCTGTCCCTTGCCCACCGGCCTGCCCGCATCCTTGGCTTGACTGGTGAGGATTCCCCACGCCACGGCACCACCCGTAGTGATTTCCGCCGGCAACGACCTGTGTAGCGGCCAGTTCTGCAATCAAACAAGCTGTCGTAAGTAACGCAATTCTGTTCAGTTTCATAACATCCTCACCAACTTGTTGTCAGAGCAAGATATGCGCCAGGATCGCCAGAGTCAGTCAAAGGGCCGTCTCTCAAGGGAACACCTACGTATCCTGATAGGAATAGGTTTTGCTTAAACTCAATGTCCAAACCCAGACCTGTCGATGCCAGTGTAGCACTTCTCACTTCGAAACTGGCGGGATCATTATTCGAGATGTAACCAACGTCGAAAAAAGCGAAGGGCGTCAATCGATGAACGTTCTGCGAGCTTGGGAAATAGGAATGAGATACTTCGAAGATTGCTGAGATCCCTGAATCACCATCCACTTCGTCAAAGCGGTATCCACGCAACGCATAACGATCACCAAGGAAGTACTCTTCGACAGAGGGTAACCGGTCTGTTGTGTATTGACCCCAGATCTCTGTCCGCCAAGCTGTGTTGGGCGATAAGCCCGGTAGGGGGCTTTCATATCCGATGCCGCCCCTCAAATGCCAGAACGAAGAGTCCCCGTCATCAAAGCTTGCGTCTGTCGTGTCGTTGTCGCCAAAGGACAGAGTTAACCCTGCTTCAAGCGCTTGCCCCTTTGGGTAATTCTGGCCGTAAAGGTAAGTAAGGCCAACGACACTGGCGTCACTCGATAGTGGAACGCCTCCGCTGACTGAATCCGCTTCTGAAAGACGGTAGTCCAGCAGCAGGTATCCATATCGGGCGACATCGCGGATAACGGGGTAACCCAATGCGACGGTGAAGTTTTCCCCGTCGATATCAGTTCTTGCGAAATCGCCAGAGATATCACGCTTGGCGTTTACATTCCCGTAGAAGATCTCACCGTACAAACCATTACTGTTAAGAGGCGTGCGATAGGTAAGAGCGCCCCATAAAGAGTGCTCATCGTCTTTGTCCCAATTGTAATTGCCTGATCCCTCAAATCGCAGCAAATCCCCGACGGTCAGCGTTGAATAAAACTCTTGCACGACATAGAAGCTGAGCGCTTCTCCAAGCTCACGCGGAGGGTTGTCGAGTGTCGCACTGCCGGCTTGTTGGCGCAGAGGCTCTCCCAATACTCTCAGCCTGGCACCTGCCTGATCCGGATAATCAAGTTCGGTCGACAACTCCAAGTCAGGTATGTCCTCGGCTAACATAACCGCCCGCTCAAATCGTTGGAGAGTTATTGGATATGCGGTAGTGAGAGGGCGAAATATCTTTTCTAAGCTTTGGAACGTACGAGTATCTACGCCTTCAATTTCGATGGTTTGAATACGCCCTTCATCAACAACAATGCTCTGCCCATCGAGACCGGGCCAAGCCTCAGCCAAGAAATAACCGTCTTCTCGGTAGATCTGAGTGATCGTTGATGCGACCTCCACCGCTGTAATGCGCCCTGACCGATTGAAGGCCAACTGACCAGCGAAAGTTAAAAGCTCATCTGCGTCATACACCGTTACGCCGCTGACTGAGTGCTGTGATGCAATGTCCCAGCTTTGAGCAATGCTGGTATTTGGAACTGATACAGTGGCCACAAGAGTGCAAATGATCGCAAATACAACCGAGCTGAATACGCGCATTTTTGACAACCTTTAGGAGACCGAGCATGTTGAAGCCCAATCTTATTATGACGTTCGTATGTGTGAACCTAACGCTATTCGAATATATTGATGGGTGATGTTTTTAAGAAACACAGTAAACAGAGCGCAGTTTTACTTAGTACGACGCTCATACGACGGTGCTCAGTCAACTAACCCCGGTTTCCAACCAGTTAGAGCAGAGAGAACTAGTATGAAAGTCCTCACAACTCCGGTTGCTCAAAAACATAAAGCCGCGATTTCTTAGCATCGTCTGTCAGGATATAAAGAAGCCCCTTGGTTTCATCGAGAGCGATCCCTTCAGGATGTTTAACTTCCTTTTGATTGCCATCTTCTGTGAACGTCAAACTTATGGACTTTACTGACTTGGATTCTGGATTGTAGACGAAGATCTGACGACCTTTGTCACTCACAATCCAAAGAGAACGTGAGGACGGGGACCAAGCCAAGCCGCTCAAATCCAGTTCATCATCATCCGCACGCTCGGAGATAAAGCCTGCTTCACTCGCTAAAGGAATGATCTCGACAATTTCGTCTAGCTCTGGTGATACGACCAATAACAACCTTGGTTGTCCCTCAATGCCAACGAAGACCCTCCCGGATTTCGGGTCAACGGCGATACCTTCGGGTCCCTTGTTCAATGGGTTGCCGACAAGCAACTCAGCGGCGGCCGGGTAACCTGTAAGAGTTGTGAGAGGTATTGTTGTCAATTGAATAGGGTCGGTTGGGTGCACGACTAGAATTGATCGATCAGTTTCCTGAAGCACCAAAACAGACCCATCATTGCGCGACGCGACGCCCTCCAAATCTGATCCTGCCAATGCTGGCAACTTGAAAGAGTTTCCTAGTACCCCGTCGATCCCAAGTAGGTGCAGTTTAGGTTCGGCATCACTTACAGACCACAAGAAGCCTTCAGCGTTAGACATTGCCAAACCGGAAGGCTCGGAAAATCCCTCTGATTTGTCTGCCACCTTGAATTTATCGACCAGAACCAAACCAGCACTTTCGGCGTAGGCAAAATCGGTCCAAGGCAAGAAGGCTGCCGCAACCAAGCTGGCCGTAAAAGCGAATCGTCTAAGTTTACAGAAACACCGTGAAATTGCAGGTTTTGACGGAAACACTTTGTTTTCTGCCATTCAATTTTCTCGCGTGTGGAACACATCCCTTTATCGCGTTCTTATCACAGTTCGACTGCGATGTCGTAAGAATGCTCTTTGAACTCTTTACCTGATCCCGTCTGTTGCGATTGAATTGAATGGGGCACGATATGCCTGCGGTGAAGCGTAAGCCTTTGGCGTGAGCAAGAAGGAAGACAAGTTGAATACGACTCTCACATTCGTGACCGTGTTGTTGATGCTGCTGTTGCCAGGTGCTGCGGTGTCACAAGTCGACCCTGCGACGATGCTGGCCGGGGCTTCGGGGTCGGAAATTGTAGTCGAACGCCGATGGACGCAATTTCGTGGCAAACAGGAACTGTATTTCTTTACTCTCGATGTGATCGTCACAATCATTCTGGCTGGCTTGATCGTCTATCATCCGGTGAGACGTAAAGCCCGTAGAAGCGTCCGCGACATAGTTATGCCAAGGCTCTTCTTCCTTTATGCGCTTATCGGCATGGCGGTTGGATTCTTGGTAGTTCAGCACGGGTCAATGATTGGTTTCGTTATCTTTGGCATCGGTGCGTTGCTTAGGTTCCGCTCCAATCTGGATGATCCGGTCGATACAGTCGAAATGATAATCGTGACTGTTCTTGGTCTTGCGGTCGGTTTGGGCTTGCCACTGATGGCCACACTGGTGGCGATTGTATGTTGGTGTTTCATTTGGCTCGGCGGAAGAAACAAGGGCGTGGAAATTTCGCTCAAAGCTTCAGACGAAGAAAACTCATTGAACGTCAGCGGAGACATTGAAGCCATGGCAGCAGACGCTGGCTGGAAACTGGTCAGAAAACACCACGTTCCGGGCAAATCTCGCGTTTCTTTGCTTTTCATCACCTCGGGTGGACTGTCGGAAGCCCGGATCGAAGAGATGATAAACGATCTGGTTCCTGAAAAAGTTGAGCTGAAACTCAACCTCTAGTCATTTCACAAGGTCTAATCGTTTCAACACCGCATTCGGGGATCTGATCTCTTTCGGGAGCGACTTGAAATTTACCGACCTTTCGAAATCGGGCCCTCGATATACTGCTATCCCAAACTCTCCGTTCGGCTGGAACGTAACATGAGTGAAGCTGTGAGGCGATCTGGCGCTATCGCCAATAAGCCGCCGCGGGCCACCGCCCAAACATGCCTGAGAAACATAAGCCACACCGTCTTTCCAACCCGGGTAGAACGCATGATGGTGGCCCGACAGATGCAGAACGACACCGCTTTCCAGATAGATTTTCTCAAGTGTTGGGTCACCGATGATTTCGCGTTCGCGCTGGATCGCGAAGGGCCAAAGCGGAAGATGACTGAAAGTGACAATCGGGTCTCCATTTGCACCCAGTTCCTTTAGCCGGTCCTGCTGGTCGCTGGATAGCGGCCCCAAGGTCGTAGCGTCCAAAGACGCAAACGTTACGCCCTGCATCTCAAAAGCGTAGAAGAACGGGTAGTCATCCGAAACCAGGAAGTCGACGTCTGGTTTTCTCGGCGCCCATTCCTCTGCGTATATTTTTCTTTCACGCTCGAACCCACGGTAGGCGGAGGCATCATGGTTCCCAGGCGTGACCGCAAATGGAATGCCGGCAGCCTCTAAAGGATCTGATACGGCCTCGTGAAACGCCTTCCACATCTCCCTGACCTGTTTGTCGGATAAGTTGGGAATGCGCTGTCCCGCAACCATATCTCCGGTCGAAATAACCAAATCGGGATCGATCTCGACTATCCGCTCAATCGCCTTGTCCACGCGGGCATCGTATTTCACCGAACCGTAGCTTCCGTTCAGATCCGATATGACGATGACATCCAATGCCGCCGCTTTGCTGGCGAGCAGAGTTGTCCAAATGATCACCGCAACAAGGGCAGAACGCTTACGGGTCATTACAGTCCACCGCCTCTACCTCGGTGTCGTTTCTCAAAAAGAATGCGACAGGGTTCAAGTCGAACATCAAATCACCACTAGAACAATTGTTCTTTAGGATGGACGTTGCCAACGCGGTGTTCTTCACCACTTGTGCAATCTGACTGTCAGACAGCCCAAGGCTTTGCGATAGCCAGTCATAAACCGGGCCTTGGGTTTGAAGGTCACTATTCAATGCAACCAAGCGCCGGTACGTGCTTGGAGAGAAGTGCCGCATTTTCTCTAGCATTTGAGTGGATTTTGCGAAGTTGGCATACTCGACCCGCCCACCAGCATCATTGTCGTTTAGATTGCTGCGACGGATCAATAGTGCCTCGGCGGGAATATCTCCATCGTTTGGCTCATGGTGCTTGGCTTTCTTGTGCTTCAGCTTTCCGTCTTCGACCCAATACCAATAGGGTGTGAAGTCTATGTTTCCTACGCGGTCCTGCTGGCTAAAGATGAAATCGAGGAGAACAATCTCGGTAAGTTCTTGCATCCAAAATGCCATCTGTTGGTCGCTGACATCGGGACCGAGATCCTTGTTGATCATCCGGTCTTTTCGGCCTTCTCCGACGCCCTCTGCGATTGCCCCTGACAATGGTTTTGAAGAACGTAAAGCCAAGAAAGCTGGGGTTTCCTGAAAATCACGGTTTTGTCCTTTCCCCCAACCAGATTTGCGGGTGCCGTTGATTTCCGAGCCGTATCGATGCCCAGGACTGTCAAGCAGTACACCGTATATTTGTGTTCGATCTGCGGTGAATAGATCATCGGCCGGTTGGTATGTGTTCGGGTCGGCATCCGCAGCTGCGAATACCCGCCAGCCTTCGTGGTTCATGCGCCCGCCATGAGAGCCACCAGAAATCGCAAGGCCAGGCTCTGCGACCTCGGAAAAATGCGCCTGGGCGTCCATGCTACGCCAAACGGCGACTGGAACTTTGACAGTCGCGTCGAAATATCTGGAGAAATGATAGTAAAGCAGCGATGAGGTGGAAAACGTTCCACTGGTGCCCTTTTGGTTCATGGTGGACTTGAATTTAGCCACCCTGTCCTTGGCCAGATCTTTTGCCGCTTTCCCCTCTTTGCAAGCGTTTCTCTCGAATTCAGAACGGTTCCCCGTGTAGGGTCCTTCCGAAATATCGTAGACGGCCATTCCTGGGCTGGTGCTCCAGGATTTTGGGCAAATAGCAATTTCGGAGGCATAGAAATCGATCTCGCAATAGGCTGTTTCTTCCTCAAGATCGCTGTTCTTATACTCGCCCGTTGGAACTTTTTTGATCCGAATACAGCGTTCAGCAACGCCGTAGGGACTATCAAATGTAGTGGCTTCACCGAGAACATCGTCGTTCGCCCACAAGACAGTGGGTGCAATGAAAGCAAGTGACCCCAGAAGATTGAACTTCATTTGGATAGTCCTCCCAATATCATTTTGGGCAAATCGCTGCCTGTTGATCGGTGGAGATCTTCAATTTTGGGTCGACACTGAAGTTGGCGAATTTTGAGTCAATCCACTGGTCGCACCCGCCTGAACATGGGGCCCCGTTTCGGGCATCATTCCAATATTCCTTGGCCCTTTCTTCCGTCCAACCACAAAACTGAACGAGCGCCATTGCCGACAATGCCCCGGAGGAATGAACGCCCCACATGCAGTGCACCAGAACAGGGCCCTTTCCAGGGTTTTCAATCACGTCGTGTATGGATGCCATGACAGCGCTGGGTCGGGAGGATCTGGCGCCTTGATAGTCAAAGGTTCCGTTTCCGCAACTGGTGCGACCGTATTCAGTGTTTTTTCCAAAGTCGGCATAAAACCCGGTTGAAAACCCTTCATCACACAGAGTTTCGCGTTGTCCTTCACTCAGGCCCGTTCGGTCTTTGTCGCCACCTTTGAAACCAGAGCGATACAATACTCCACTTAAGACTGGGCGAAAGAAAGCGACGCCATCAACACCTCCGTCGCCACCCTTTGAAAGCATTTGACCGTTGCTTGGCCCACCGTTTCGACTGGTCACGTCGGAGTTCGCAGAGGTCGCGGCCAAAACTGCCCACATCAATAATGCAATGAACCGCATGCATGCTCCTTTGTCAGAAAAGTTTGTGAGAAGATTATGCGGAAATGTCAGATAGGCCAAACCAAGTTAATGATCAGGACAACCACAAAGTAGGCTAAAACAACCTTCCAATTCCACTGATGCTTGTTTTCTTCGTTGATCACCCCGGCAGATTTCAAAACGAGGTTTGTGACTATCAAAGCTGTGACAGTCACCACAGCGTGTGCAAGATCGAAGTGCATTTCTCAGCCTCCTTCACTTTAATAAACTAATCCAGACAAAAATCAGCAGTCGGCGGAAGGAAGCATGGTGACATCTGAATACCGACCCTCAGATGTAGTAATGCGCGCGCAAGCGCCTGTATTCCGGTTGAACCAGTACGATGTCAGCCCTTCGCTGCGGATAAGTTCAAAACCAAGATTCTGAATCCCCGTTTCAGCCTGACCGGCGCGCGCACCTTCAAAGGGCGAAAGGTCGCTTGAATTGCCGACGGTTGGCGACACAGTATCCACTGATCCCCCGGTATCGTCACATGCCGCCAAAGCAAGGGCACAAACTGCACCTCCAAGCAGCGATAGATTGGTTCTCATTTCTTCTCTCCCTTTCTGGTCTCCAGCAATCCAAAAATCCAGTGCAACTCACGCATGGACTTACTCGATTCCAAATATGACGTTGTAGTCAACTTGCGCATTTCCCCGGTTAATAACTTCAACGACATGGTCGCCAGATTGCCAAAGCTGTCCTCGATACTCTTTGTCCGCCGACATCAACTTCAGAAGCTCCGAGTCATCAGGGTTGCGAATGACGTAGTCCAACGACCCGTTTCGTGGCGCGACACGCACATACAGAAACTGTTCGTTCTGCGCGCCAAGGACATATTGATGAGAGGCGCCGGGCGCGAGTTGGCCGACGAGTTCGGCACCGGTGGACCCGGCATCGAATTTGACACGTTGGCGACCGGTAGACCCGGCGGCACCGTCCAGGGCTCCACCGCCATCATCCATTGCTTCGACAACCGACATCTCGCCGATGCTTCCATCCTTGTAAGCGATGCAGCGCCAAAGTGTTCCGCCTGCGTCTCGCAGCATGACGAGCGTACCAGCTTCCGAGAACTCTGAGCTTTCAATCGTTCCGGATTGACCGTCTGGTCCACCAACCTGTCGCAAATGGTCGATACACACGTCGTCGGCTTCCGACATTGCAAGAGCAGCTGTGCCCGAAATTGCAATCATGGGTGTGAGGAGTTTGAGTAAACCGAATTTCATCAGATGGTCCCCTGTTGGCTTGTCCTTACAATTTTGTTCCGTACAAAGCGGAACCTCACTTCGCTTCTCGTAACTTTGATAGAAATTCATCGCATGCCTGTGCGCTGCCGACGATCTCGTCTGTTGGTTCAATACCTTGTAGCGATGCCATCTCGGAGTTTACGCGATTGAGGATCTGATCCGCTTGCTCGGCGGTGATCAGGTTCTCGGCTTGTGCTCCTTTCAATGTGGAGCAGACACCGGCGGACAAACCTGTCGCAGCACCGACACCCATTGCGGCTCCGCCACCTAAGGTCATCGCCCCAACCACACCGAGGACCAGCCCGATCACAATACCCAAGATCACTTTTCCCATGTTTTCCTCCCTTTTGGTGAGAAAGAGTTCAGCCTTCACTACTGCCGCAAACTGCGTGCCCATCTGCAAATCAAGACCAGCACTAACAGGTTGAGAACCGGTGCAAGCGCCGCGAACCACGGTTTGACTGGCTCTGAAACCAAGTCCGATACAAGTATCCAAGGCAGTCCCAACGGCAAAAGGAACACCCCGGACAAAGGGTCTCTTTCTTGTCCGAACCAGCCAAATGTACCTGTCAAGAACGCAACCAACGCCAACAGATACAGGATCGCGAATACGATGATGATGGATTTACAAACCAAGTCGAGCCTCAGAAGATCAAGCCAGTGCTGCGCAGCCGATTTCGGCTACGCAGCAGACTGCTCACAATGCGCCTTCGTCGCCCAGGAACTCGATACCAGCTGTCGCGCCATCACTGTAAGCAATACAATTCCAAGGGGCACGATCCTCGCCAACGCCTACAGTGACTTGTGTTCCAGCCTCGCTAAACGCAGATGAGAGCACCACGACTTGCGAATTGTTCGTCGTGTTGGCTACATCTCGCAAACACGCCTGCTGAGCCGGCGTGAGCTCGGCGGACGCGCTTGATGTACTCGTGTCGTCGCAGGCCGCAAGCAGTGCGAAACATATCGCGCCTGCAATCATCACCATCTTGTTAGACATTTTCTTCTCCCTTTGGTTCCCTTGAAATTAGTAAAATTGGATGCGCTTGTTTGAAGCTCTCGCGTCTGTGCAGCCAATAGAACATACCTCGTTCCTGTGACTGTCTTACCCAAAACTTGCCGCGGAGGGCTTGGTCGGCGGAACGATTTTTCGTTGACTACCGAGACCGCCAACAACGCGTGATGGCTGAATGGCGTCACTGCAAAAAGCTAGAGCGAACTCTGGAGGGAGGGCCAGTTCGTTGAGTCTAAGCATCGCGTCCTCCCAACGCTCGATCATTATTAAAGGCCTTCCGACCGCCAGCACTCACTCTAGCAGTCGGAAGGGCCCGATAAATCGGGCGACACCGACAACAACGGAGGTAAAATAAAGTTGAGTCGAATTCGCATGTTTGAATCTTATTTTTCATAAATCAATATTTTTTCCGCGCGTAAAATTCTTTACGCTCTCATGCGATAGGCTTCTACTTTCAAACAAAAAAGTAAGTGGGAGCATCCATAGGGGCGAGTGTGTTCTCCTGAGCTGAGCCTCCCCAACTGAACTGGTCCACCCCTATGTTTAGGAAACGGAGGACCAAGAATGGCAAACAAGCGACCGAAGCCTGAAGAGATTGTCTCGAAGTTACGGCAGGTTGAAGTTCTGATGGGTCAAGGCATGTCCCGTCTTGATGCGATCAGACAGATCGGAGTTGTTGAGCAAACCTATTACCGCTGGCGGAAGAAGTACGGTGAAATGGGTGCTGATCAATTGAAGGAACTGAAACGGCTTCAGGAAGAGAACGAGCGGCTGAGACGCGCAGTTTCAGATCTGACGCTGGACAAACTGATCCTGACGGAAGCCACAAAGGGAAACTTCTGAGCCCCGCTCGTCGTCGTGCCTGCATCGATCATGTCCGCAGCCAGCTCAAAGTATCTGAGCGACGCGCCTGCCGCGTGCTTGGACAACACCGGTCCACGCAACGGCGCGTCCCACAAGGTCGCGCAGACGAAGACCGGCTGGTGGCCGACATGATCGAGCTGACCCGTCAATATGGCCGATATGGCTATCGCAGGATCGCTGCACTGCTGAGAGAGGCTGGCTGGTCTGTCAGCGATGGGCGGATTGAACGGCTTTGGCGGCGAGAGGGGCTGAAAGTGCCAGTGAAACAACCGAAGAAAGGACTGCTCTGGCTGAACGATGGGTCGTGTGTTCGGCTGATGACTACCCATCGATGCGTGATCTGATGGCTCAGATCATCACACCGGGTGCAAGCGACGAAGAACGGCGTCAAACCGCTCGTGATATGCGCGAGATGATTTCACCGAAAAACATGGGCCGGTATCGCGATGTCATTGATTACATAGATATCCGACATTTGTTGCCTTCCGTCGAGGTTCCATGCCTCCTGTGCCATTCGACGGGAGATCGAATGCAACCTGTCGAACAGGGGCAGATATTCGCCAAAGGCCTGCCGAATGCGCGTCTCATTACATATGAAAGCAACAATCATCTGATGACCCGGAATGACCCGGAGTGGCCACGTCTTGAACGCGACGTAACTGCATTTTTGTTCGCTCACAGTTGAATTGCTCGCGTGGCTGTCAAGATTAGGAGCAGCATGGCAGCACCGAATTATCCAGCGTCAGTTTCGGGCTCACTGCCGTCCGATGTCGGTGCTGCGTGATCGAAGGTGAGGGCAGTTTGAAACCCGCCGTTGGCTTTGCGGACTATACCTCTGATACTTATCTGTGTTTGTTTGATGCGCCGACATTCGCGCTTCGGCAGCCAGCGTTCGGGCAACGCGCCGCGAAAGATGAAGGGGAGCCCATACTTCCCCGATGCTGCGTGCCGCACCAGCGGCGGCCATGCCGATCGTGCGGACTTTCGCCGCTAGCGCAAAGTCCCTGCGGGCATGGAAGCAGAAGCGGTTCAGGTGGGCGGTTTCCGGAGCTTGGCCGCGGATACGGCCTATGGCAGCTTTGTGAGTTCTCAAACTTATACTTCAGTGTTAGCATTTTCGAATGTCGGACACTTGCAAAACTACCAGACTGGAACGTCCGATCTCTGGAAACGTGAGCGCGCTTGAAAAATCGTCGACGAGGAGACCCATGATGCGCTTGGCATTCGCACTTTGCATTGCCTTTGCTGTCCCGCTGATGCCCGCCAATGCCAGGGCGCAATCGGCGAGCTTTCAGGAGCGTATAGCCGGTGCCGAGGTTCGATCTGGAGTCTTCGACCTCTACCAAAAAGACGGCGATCTGTTGCTTGCGATACCGCGCGACATGTTCGAACGCAGCCTCATCTGGTACGCCGAAGTTTCCAGATATCCCACCGACGCAGTGGCATTCGGCGGAAACGCCTTGGGGGCCCGCCTGATCCAGTTGGAACGGCGGCCCGATCGGATCATGGTGCGGTCCCTTTCAGGGACCTCGTTCGAAAAGGTTTCGGGCGATCCCTATTACACTGGCGGGCGTGACAAGCTTCGCCCTGTGAACCTCGCTGTGGAACGCGCCAACCTTGGTCCCATCATCGTCGATTTCCCGATCCTCGCGGAAAGCGACACTGGCGCCGTACTTGTGGATTTGCAGGAGGTGTTTGGGGGCGATATCGCCGGTTATTCGGTCGCCGCCCAATTGGCATCTACCGGCCTCGCTCCCGGGTCAAACGACCCCGACCGATCCTACGTTGCTGAAGCATCAGTTTATCCCGACAACCTCTTTGTCCGCTCACAACTGACCTTCGAAGCGACCGATCAGGTCGGGCTGGCACAGCCGATTTCGTTGGAAACGGCGCATTCGATTGCCGTGTTGCCAGAAACCCCGATGGAGCGTCGCCCCTATGACGACCGGGTTGGGTTTTTCTTCACCGAATATCTGGTTTTTGAAAGCGCGTTCGGCGACGTGCAATCACGCGACCGTGCCGCCCTTCGCTTCCGCCTGGAACACGCCGACCCGGATGCACCACGCCCGTCGGACCCGGTTGAACCGATCGTTTTCTATCTATCCCGTGAAATCCCTGATCGTTGGCGTCCCTACATTCGCCAGGCGGTTGAGGACTGGAAGACCGCCTTCGAGGCCGCGGGCTTTACCAATGCAATCATAGCCCGTGACGCGCCAAGCCGGGATGAAGTCCCGGGCTGGTCCCCGGAAGATGTTCGCCACAGTGTCATCCGCTGGGTTGCACAGCCGGTGCAGAACGCGATGGGGCCAAACATCCACGACCCCCGGTCCGGCGAAATTCTCTCCGCCCATATTCTGGTTTGGCCGGACGTCTTGAACCTTTTCAGCCGCTACTACTATTTGCTGATGCACCGGACCGATCCCGCCGCGGCCAAACTGCCGCTGCCGGAGGAATTGCAGGGGCGCATCCTGCGGTACGTCGTGTCACATGAGGTGGGCCATACGCTCGGGTTGCGGCACAACCACCGCGCCTCGACGGCCTGGTCGACGGCACAGCTCAGGGACCCGTTATTCACTGCGGAGAACGGCAGCACGTCCTCCATCATGGCCTATGGGCGGTTCAACTACGTGGCGGAGCCGGATGATGGCGTCACGCAACTCATTCCTATCATTGGCTCCTACGATCGGCACGCCATCCGATGGGGGTATTCCTCCGATGTCGACGCAGAGGAGCTTGATTCCATCGCGGCGGAAGCCGAGGAGCGTCCGGAACTCATTTGGGGAGCAGGCGAACGTGGCGAGGAGTATCTTGCCCAGTTCGATCACCGTGTTCAGACTGAGAACATTGGGGCAGACAGGATCTTGGCAACGCGTGCGGGGATCGCCGCGCTGCACGCGAGCCTTGCGGCGTTGCCCCTGGCAGTAGAGGACGCGCGCAATCCACAAGCCATGCTAGAGGAGACCTACGGAGACGCGCTCAATCGCTATGTCGGTATCGCTGGAAGCGTCGGCAAGCTGATCGGCGGTGTCACACAGACCTCCGGCGACGACCGACCGTTCGCCTATGTAGACCCTGAAGAGCAGAGGAGAGCCGTAGAGTTTCTTACCGGTGAAGCCATCCATGGCCTCAGTGCTTTTGCAGACCCGGACTTGCTCGGACGTTTTCGGCCCGTCGGAGGGTTGATTTCGGTCGAAAACGCAGCGGCGCAGATCATGGACGAAGTCCTGAACCGGAAGAGCGTCAGGATGGTTTACATGCAACGTCGTCTCCTGGGCGACACAGCCATGTCGCTGCAGGAATACGTCTCGCTGGTCACCGAAACACTATTGAGCGATCTGCCGTCAAAGGAACTGGTTTCGCCAGCGCAGAACGGTGCAATAATAGCCTATATCGACATCCTGACCGACCTAACCACCGAGGATGGCAATGCCGAGGATCTTGTCGCACTGGTCGATGCCGAGTACCCGTTGGAGGTTGCCATGGTCGCAGTTGGCGGACTGAAGGGAACCTCCATCGGGGAGATAGCGAGCGCGGAACTCGACCGTGTGAACGCTATGCTGGGTAAGGGTCTTTCCGAACAAGGCGAAGAGGAGCAGTAGCGGTGCTGGCTCGTCGGTCCAGCGCAAGGATTGAAGGCCAAAAAGAACCCATTCTGTTTGACGAAGTCTGATGGCGCACTAGGCTTGGGTCTAAGTTGGCTGACATGGAAATCTGAAAGGACATTTTCAATGCTAAAAACTATCGGCGCGTGCCTTACATTGATGGTTGCAGCCAATGCTGCCCAAGCCTTTGACAGGCAGATAACCAACGCCCTCAAGACCTGTCACGACTACCTGTGGCAAGTTCCCGAGTTCGCAGATCTGCCCAATGCTGCGATTTCGGTGTTCCCCGCTTCGGAAAACGGCGACACCATCGTCGTGAACTGGAATGTCAACTGGGACCAGCCGACAATTCAAGCCGCAGGTAACTGCACGGTCATTGGCGGCAATGTCGAAGGGTTCGAGGATTACACCAAGTGACATCGCAAAATAGACGAGCTCTGGCACCGGCAATCGTCATCTGTCTGAGTGTGCTAGCCGCCTGCGACGCCAGTGAAGACGAGGTGCGGACTGCCGCGACCATCGGGGCCTCGGCTGCGCTTGCAGCCGAGGTCGCTGAGGAAACCAACAAAGCGACCGATTACGATGCCATCGCACAGGAAGCTGTCTCCGATGTGGATACATCCGATTTCGATGCGCTCACGAAATAATCGCGTTGTACATGGGCCGGATGAGTTATGAAATGGTTGGTATGGACTGGGACCTTGTGCTGTCTGGCGCTTGCCGTCGTCGTTCTGGCCGTTCCACAGGTTCGGTTTCTGTTCTTCGGGCTTCCGGAGCAACGGCTGGAAGGTAGCGCAGTTTCCAAAGCCGAAACAGGATCGGCGCCTGTTGCCGAGGCGACCCGAGTTCAAGTGGAACAGGCGTTGCGAGATGCGGGCCTGAGCGAAAAGCCACTTCTGGGCGACATTTCTATCTCCGGTCATCTCGCCCGCCTCGATGACGGTGTGGTCACATCCCAGCAACTGATGGAATATGCCGAGGGGCTTAGGGCGCTCGCTCTTCGAACCGGTGATTTCGGCCGCCAGATTCCATCGACCTTCTGGGACGTGGATACCGACCAGTTGCGCGCAGATGGTTGGGATGCTTATCGCGTTGTCGACGCGCTTGCGTCAGTAGAGGGCGAACCATACCTTGAAGCGCTCGGCGGCGCCTACACCCGGTTTCACGCCTTCAAGCTGGCCGAGATGTCAGGGGGCGGCACTGATGACACGGCGCTCGACACGGCGCTTGACCTGTTCCAGGCAGCAATCAAACTGATTGAGATAGTTCCGCCGGAGCACATGCTGGAGACTTCGGAATACATTCGCGGAAGGGAGCAGGCTGCGCTCTACCTCTGGCAGCAATTGATTGTGGGGTCCTCGCGCCGCAACCCACTCACACATATCAAGCTGTTCAACCACGGATTCACCACGCGGTTCCATGTCGGAACGATCTGGCAATACGAAACCGGGATCGCACTGGACAACTCATCGATCTGGGGCGTTTCCGGCTTCGCACCCGAATTCGTTGGCCCGCCGGAGAACAACAACCAGGTCGAACATATGTCGATCAGCATGACGGTTCAGGGCATCCTGCGAGAGCCGCTTCTGGTCCTTGAGGCCTTCGAGGAGTTCGAGACCCTTTCCGGATCGGCCACCGCAGCCGAGGCAGCTGCCGACGACGCGTTGAATGCTGCGATCCAGCAGGAGTTCATTCCCGGTTTCGAGGACGATCTTCCGTCGGCAGTTGCTGCGCTGCGTGAGCAACTGCATGAGCGCTAATTGATTCAATCGCCAGTAATAACGGTTCTGTCGCAAACTTTTTAGATGGCAAAGCATCAGTGGATTTGGCGAGCAGTTTATCCCGCCATTTGGATGAA
>NZ_JBXWOX010000038.1:0-19970 GCF_059611125.1 Ruegeria sp. CDSB029 | reverse complement strand
AGATCAACGCCACGTTCCGCCATGATTTCTTCCAGATCCCGGTATGAAACACCGTAGCGCAGGTAGAAGAAAACCGCGTGCAAGATCACGTCTTTCGGAAAATGCGCACCCTTAAATGAGATCGTCACGGCCTGCTCCTGTCAAGTTCTAGTGCGCGCTACCAGAAATGCACTCGACCTGACAGGTAGGGACAAAGTTTGCGACAGAACCCGAAGATGAGCCGTTCAAGGTTCTGATGCTGCTCGATGAGTTTCAGCGCCTCGGCCACCTTGAGCGCGTCGTTGAAGCGTATGACACAATGCGATCGTTCGGCGGCAGGCTCGTGGTGATTTCGCAAACGCTGTCGCGCCTGCAGGACATTTATGGGCATGAAGGTGTGCGGGCGATGCTGGCAAACGCCGGGACGCAGATGTTTGCGGCCTCTGAGGATTCAGAGGTGCGCGAACACGTGTCCAGGTCCATCGGTGACAAAACAGTTATGAGCAAATCGAAGTCTCGGGCGCTTGGTAAAATGGAAATGGGAAGCATATCCGAGCGCGAAGAAGGCATTCGCCTGCTCCGGCCGGAACACGTTGGCCGATTGCCTGAAAACGAGGTTGTGCTGCTTCGCGAAGGCAAGATGCCGGTGATTGCAAACAAGATCCGATACTTTGAAGATCCTTATTTCATGCAGTTCTTGGGTGGCGAAACGCCAAAGGTCAATGGGACACACCTGGATCTTGCTGCAGAGCAAGCCAGGGACACGGCAAAGGCGCTGGCTGAAGCAAAACCGGCACATGCCCCGGTGAGAGAGGTTTCGGAAAAAGACCAGGAACTTCAGGCGGCTTTTGATGCGCAGCGCACGGTCGCAAAACGCAAAAGCCGGTCAGCGAAAGATATGGCGATGGAGAAAATGAGAGCAAAACGGCCTGAAAGTACCGCCTCCGCTTGACGGGGGTAACAGGACGCGGCCGAACCGGACCTTACTTCATTATGCAGAGAACGGCCTCTTTGAGCCCAAAGCTGACAAATGCTGCAAACAGCACGAATTGGCGGTAAGGGCGGAAAGCAGCCATTTGTTCCGATAGCGAAGGTCAAATCACAAATGTACAGAGCCGCCAATAGCTGCAACTGCGCCAAGCTTATAGAACCGGAAACTCAAAGTACCGGCAACGCCTGGCTTCGACAAGGATCAATAGGTTATCCGTTACTTGGAAGGCCTATCCAAATTTAAAATACTATGAGGCGAAGCTGCACTGGCGAACTTTGTGGGAGACACTCCAAAATATCGTGCAAATGCTCTGGAGAAATTTCCCGGTTCTTCATACCCCAAAGCCTCGGAAACACTGGCCACAGTGCTCCCTTTCATCCCTAGCAAATCCTGAGCGCGTTTCATGCGGGATTCGTTCAGGATTTGGCGAAATCCTGTGCCGTGCCTGGACAACTGCCTTTGCACACCTCTGGGGCCGATCCCCATTGATTGCGCAAGCCGCTCAAGAGAAACATCTTGCGCGGCCAGGTGCAATTCAACGACTGAACGGGCGGAGTTGGGGAAGTTGGTCGGTGGGGCCGACCGTTCCCTTAGAATGTCATTGCGTGTGGTCTTTTGGATAACATTCGGGTCTGGGTTTGGTGCATGCAGTACGGTCTTGTCGAACAACAGCCTTAATTTCGAGCCACCAAACAAAACCGGGCAGCCAAATGTGTCTTCCGCCGCTGTTTCGCGGTTCCCTGCTGGAAAATCGAATTCGATTTTCAGCGGCGCCCAATCCTTTCCCAAAAAGTGTTTAGGAATGCTCAGCATTGCGGCAACAGCGCTGAAAGCCATATTTGGATATGTTGGATGGGCTTTCAGACCAAATGCATAGGAATAGGACGCCAGATTGTTAAAGGTGACAAATTGTACCCGATCCGTGCACGAGTGCAGGCGCATCTCTTGCTGAGCGCGTTTCAGGGCCGTGCCCAAGTCCGGTGCTGACAGCACATAGTCCCCCCATGCACCATAGTCCGCGACCGTCAAAAAGGGCGAAAACAGTAGACCAAGGTTATCTTCGCCCAGTTCCCGGCTGACCCCTGCGACGAATTCGCATAACGCAAATTCAGGGATGAAACCCTCTCGTTCGCTGACAAACTTTTCGACCAAGCCAGCACCTGACATTATCCGGAGCGTTTTGCGTTGACCAAGTTCGCTTAATGCAAACGCCGGCATGGCCCCGAGAGCTTTGGCGGTTATCATCGCTGGTGAAAAAGCTGACATTATGTCTCCGACTAAATACAGGCAGTGTGTCGTGAAATGATATTTCTGACAATGATCTTTGTGCGATAGTCGGGTTCGCCGTTTGGACGACTGTTCGTTCAACAGCGCGATTAGGCATCAAGCACAGGACCTCAACCGGTTTCTTGAAAGGCCTTCCAGCACCTGATCGAATAAGGAGAACCAAGTGCCTGTTCCACAAACTCTTTTGACAAAATTGGCAACACCCTTCCAAAGCGCTTCTGCTCTGGCGCTTGTCGCGGCCGTCGCGCTTGGCGTTCCCGCTACTATGGCCCAGACCTTTAACGACACAGGCGATATTCTTGCCCGGTCTGCCGAAATCGAAGACGTCGAATATAAAATAATGGTGCAACGAGCAACGCAAACGGCGATCTGGGGAATGCCTGCTGTTGGTATGGTCGACTTCATCAAAGCGACAAAGCGCGATTTGGGCGGCGACATCAACGATGTTGTTTACTTGAAGCAACCCTTTGATTCCAAGCACGGGTTCCTGACACCAAACGATGTTACAGCCTATGCATGGGGGTCGATGACGTCTGAGCCGGGTCCGCTGATTGTCGAAGTCCCAGCAGCCACCGATAATGTCAGTTACTTTGGCACTATCGTGAACGCCTGGGATGTCCCGATCGAGGACGTCGGGCCGGCGGGGGCCGATAAGGGTGAAGGTGGAAAGTATCTGTTGTTGCCGCCGGGCTATGATGGGGACAAATCCAAGGCCGATCTCGAGGCAGAGGGATATCTTGTGTATGAAACGGACACGTATCAGTACGGGTTCTCGTTCCGACCCCGGCTGTACAATGGTGCGACGGATGCCGATGCAGCCGAGTATGCGCAGCAGATCAAGGTGTATTACTTGTCCGAGGCGGATAACCCACCCGCGACCACGTATCACGAGGCGTCACAGCTGCCCTATGATTCACTGCCCTACTACAACCATACGTTCTTTGAAGACATGAACGACTATCTGCAGGGCAACCCGATCCGCCCGCAGGACAAGGTCATGGTGTCCATGCTCAAGAGCCTTGGCATCGAAAAAGGCGAACCATACGAGCCCACCGAACGCCAATTGGCGGCAATGAACGAAGGGTTGGTTCTGGCATATGCGGCGATGCAGGATTTCTTTGTCGCGCCGGGTAAATCAACGGTACCGCTTTGGGTTGATGACAAAGGTGAAAGAAAATCCCAATGGCTGGTCTGGGATTTTGCGCCCGGTCAGGCAGAAGCTGGCTTTCCATATGAAACCGACGAAGAAGTGTTGCTCGATGATCGGGCCGGAGGGAGCTATTTCTGGATTACATATCTGCCGAAATATCTGGGTGGCGGGACATTCTATCTGACGGGATTGAATGACAGCGACGGTGACATTCTGGACTACACCAAAAATTACACATTGAACGTTCCCAAAGATACACCAGCAAAAGATTTCTGGTCGGTGATCGTCTATTCGATGGAAACCAAAGGGTTCATCCGGGACGTTGTGCGTGTAGGCCTGTCCGCGCGTGATGCCGAGGAAATGCAGGTCAATGACGACGGATCTTATGACATCTATTTCGGCCCTGAAGCTCCGGACGGCAAAGAAAGTAACTGGATCCCGACCACAGAAGAATACTTTCTCCTGTTCCGGCTTTACGGCCCGGAAGAAGGCTGGCTGCAAAGCGGTTGGGTCCTGCCAGATCTGGAAAAGGTCTCACAGTAAATCTGCCTCCAAGAAAAAAGTCGCGTTGCCCGCAAAGTGGGCAGCGCCGGATTGACTTCCCCTCTCAGGAGACAAGAAACAGGAAATCACGCTTTATGCTAAAAACTTGCACAGCTGTATTGGCCTTGAGTTTCGGTATCGTGGCCAGTGCCGGGTATGCGCAAACGGTACGCAAGCCCGGCACAGATATCCGGGCACAAGCAATCGGAGAACTGACAGACGCACGCGTTCGGGAAGTTCTGGTCGAAGACGGGCGTGTTTCCATGAGTGGAGGCTTTTTCGAAAATGACAGTGCCGAGTTGAGTGGCACTTCCGATCAGGTGCTTTTCAAACTTGCCAGCTCTATGGGTTTGCACCCCAATATGCGTCTGGCGATCGTTGGCCACACCGACAGCACTGGTGACTTTGACTATAACATCGGCCTTTCACAGCGTCGCGCCGAAGCAGTGCGAGCCGCGCTATTGGGCGCACCTTACAATGTTGCGCCCTAACGCCTTGTTGCCATGGGTGCCGGTTCGATCAGCCCGGTGGCCTCCAACGAAAGTGACGAAGGCCGTGCCCTGAACCGCAGGGTTGAATTCGTACTTTTGGACGAAACTGTAGAGGCTTTGCCAACGGAAGAAATTGTTAGCCCAGCACAATCCACAGCGGAATATGCGGCGATGGTTCCAGAGAATGTCCTGACTCCGGATCTTGTGCGTACAAAGTCCATGGGCGATCTGCGCTTCTTCGACGGGATGCCTTCACCTGAAACCGTCCAAAAGACCTTTGATAATCTTGATCTGATGCGTGCGACTTCTGCGTTCTTGGATGGAATGAAAATCGCATCACTCAGGGGGATGTTCCAAGGGTATGAAGATGTCGGTGCCGCGCCCAATGATATTGTTATCACTGAAACCTTGATGAATGCCCGGTCGATCTGGCTGACCCCGAACACAACTACGATCTACATCGGATCAAATGTTGATATTTCAGAAGGACCGGTTGTTATCGAAGTGCCCGCCGGATTGCTTGGCCTGCTTGATGATGCGGCATTTGAATATGTTGCGGATATCGGCGCGCTTGGCGCGGACAAGGGCAAGGGCGGCAAGTACCTCTTGATGCATCATGACGATGAAACGCCCGTACCTGAGGGGTATTTCGAACTCAGAACCAAGACCTATGAGCATTGGCTGCTGCTGCGCCGTTCGCCTGATGCTGATGCTGATGCTGATGGCAGCACAGCCGGACCGGTGGCTGAAATCAAGGCGGGTCTGAATGTCTATCCACTAGCGCAGGCCGCCAATCCGCCGGCCGAGAAATTCATCAACGTGTCGGATGTCCAGTACAAAACGGTTCACGCCAACAACGAAGATTTCTTTCATGAGATTAACGTTGCGCTGAACAACAACCCGATCGGTGCCTTTGATCCGGAGATTGTAGGCACGTTTGCTTCCATCGGATTGAAAAAAGGCGAGCCATTTGAACCCGATGCACGGATGCGGGAAATCATGGTCGAAGCCGCAGCTATCGCCAACGCCACAGCGCGTTCTATCACCTATGCCGCGCGTGACCCCGGCGTTTACTTCTATGAAGATCGCCAGTGGAATTCACCGTTCCAACGCCAAAGCTATCTTTTCTTGGAAGACGGTGCGCGCATCTTGGACGACCGGAGCTACTTCTTCTACATGGCGACGGGCATCACGCCTGCGATGACCTCACCCCCAGTCGGATCGGGTTCGGTTTATGCAATGACCGCGCGGGATGTGAACGGGGAGTATCTGGATGGGTCCAATACCTACAAAGTCACACTTCCCGGTCCGGTTCCTGCCAATAACTTCTGGTCGTTCATGCTGTATAGCGGTCAAACACGGTCGATCCTTGAAACCGATCAGAAATCCGGTGGAATAGACTCTAACCGCGAAGGGATCAAAGCCAATGAGGACGGCAGTTACACCGTCTATTTCGGCCCCGAAGCGCCGGAGGGTTGGGAAAACAACTGGGCGCAAACAGCTCCGGGCCGAAGCTTTAACGCAATGATGCGCCTTTACGGTCCATTGGAGCCTTGGTTCGACAAGAGCTGGAAACCTGGAGACTTCGAACCTGTAGAGTAAAGTCGCAAAAGAGATCTTTCGCTATCCCGCCTTCCAAGTGGGATAGTAATCCGCAAAACATATCCGTCAGTGCGTCGACTAGCGGCCAGCCTTTCGTTGCAGCTTTAAACGCCCGTTTCGCATTTGCTTGTCATAGTAAGCCTGTGTGCAACGAAAGTCCGCAGGTGGCCGAAGCGGTCGTAAACTTGAACCAGTTGAAGGTCTGGAAAGTCCCGCTCAACGGTCATTAGAGCCAAAATAGCCTGACTGAAGTAGTCAGATGACAGCTCTTAGCCCGTTGTGGAATTTCGTTAGGGTTTCGAACCCGGTGCAGGAACGTGGTGAAACCATTGCCTGGATATCGGCAGTTCTGCGGCCACCATTAGCGGCGTCACTGTGCGGGTAGATAGTTCTTGAACCAATAATCCATTTCGGCGAATTGACCACGCAACATGATGACCTGGCGGGTTGCGCGCACTCCGTTTACCCCGCTCCAGTTGAGCCGCCCCAACATGAGGGTCGACTCCTTGGAATGCGAAAGCACCGCCAGCCCATATGAAAAACTGACCGTTTCAGTCTCCCCTTTCGCGAACAGGGTCGTCGGACCGGGCGGAAGGCACGCGAGGTAATATGCTTCACCGGTGGTCACGGATTTGGACCCTTGGTGCTTCGGGTCCTCCGGGGCGACAAGCCCTTTTGCGGCCCGCAATCGGTCCGATTCAGCCATAAGCTCATAAATGAACTTTTTGACGTCCTGGGTTATGTACGGGCTGCTTTCGTAGCGGATCGCGATTGGCGCGTCCTGATAGCCGTCGGTCAGATAAAGTTGTCCTTTTGATCCCTGCACGATCCGGATGTCCATAGACTCAGAGGTCAGCGGTAGCCGGATAGCATCCTGACCCGCGCCCACGAAGAAGGACCAGGAATCGCGGTCAGCACTGTGAGCGTCCTCGATGGACATGTCGCCAAGCGCGAGCGTGTAGGCACCCACGAAGCTTGCCCCATCAACCTCGATCGGACAGACATCCTCTGCGGATGCAGCATGGGCCGACAAGATCGACGCCAATAGCACGGCAACGGCTTTGTTCCACCACATCAAACCGGCCCGATCGTGGCCTCAAAAGACCCTTCGAGTGTATGTGTGTTGGATGGATCGCGTGTCCTTCCGAAGTCCTTGGAGTGTTCCGCGATGAACCGCAGCCGGCCCTTCACTGACAGAAACTCTCCGGTCTTGCTGGCTTCGTCGATTTCCAGAAGGAACTCCTCGTCTTCGCGTGGAAAATACATTGACCTGTCATCGGCAACGATGCGGATATCCGGCACGGCGGCGGTGCCGTCCCTCCATTCAAAGCCGACAAAAAGCATTTTTACACCCGCTGTTCCCTTGGCGGAAAACACCATTGAAACGCTGCCGAAATTCTCATCGCCCCGGTGGTCGGACTGCGAGGCGATCAGTTCCAGAACGGCGTCCTCGTTGTCCACTTTCCCTGTCAGAGTTCCGAGTTCTTCAGCGCAGACTGGCGTCACAACGACCAGACCCAATACGAGCGAAAGCCACTTTAACATATCAATCCCCTTTGCTGTTCAGCACTCTCGTTGTCCGCGTTTCGAACTTACTCCCTACTGAATATTCTACCAGGGGCACCGCGTTGGCAACACCCTGACAAGGATTGCTTCCCGTCGCCACCTTGCAGGCTTTGACAGCATCTTGGTGAACCTTTCCAAGGGATAGGTTAGTGAACAGTGTGGACGACTGAGCCGCAGCCTGTTTTCAGGCGTCCGCTTTGTCCGCAAAGCAGATATTGAGCAGATTCCACGAAATGTCCGCTCCGAGCCCTTTCTGACGGATGCCGCGCGGGGCGCGAATGGCAGCAAAGCGTACGATTCTGAATCAGGGAAGCCTGACGACGAAGGACCATCAAATGCGCCTTCAATGCATTTTACCAAAACTTGTTGGCGTTGGGTTTCGACGGGGAAGATTCGACTTTTTACTGCGTGGGATACGCGCCAATCTTCTTGCGAGCACCCATTTTCAATCGGTCAGCAGGTCAGTTGCTTCTGACATAAGGTACTGCGCAAAGAAAAGACGCACGGCGATCAGAAACTGCCAAATTCCGGAGCGATTTCTGATCGTGCCAAGGGCATTGTCGCCTAACATCAAGCCGGTACAAGAGCCACCTTCAGGACAGCCTCTGCAGCTTTTCGCGTGCCCGAGTGCTTCTTCATCACATCCGACATTTCAGCTAGATGAGTTTTCATGGGCGCATTGTTCAACAGCTCCAGAATCAGGGACCGCAGGTCTTCTGGCTCCCAGTCTGCGCGATGGATTGCGCGCCCCACGCCCACGGCCTCGGCGCGTTGCGCATTGTCATGACCATCCCAGCAATAGGGCATCACCAGCGACGGAACACCGTGATACAGAGCCTCGCAAAAGCTGTTGTTGCCACCATGGTGGATGATCACGGCGCATTCGGCCACAACAGAAGGTTGGGGAAACCAGCTTCCCAGAATGACGTTATCAGGAACCTGACTATAAGCCTCCAGAAAGCCACCCACATTCACCAGGAACCGCGCCGGCAATGTGGCGAAGACCTCTATCATCCGCCCGATCAGCTGTGTGTCACTTGCCCCGAGAGAGCCGAAACTGAGATACACCAGCGGGCCGTTGTCCTTGGGGAAATGCGGTGACTTGAAATGGCCTTCATCCCTCACGCAGCCTTCGAGAAAGACAAACTGGCCTTCAGGCAAAACCTCGGCGCGCTGGTACCGCACGCAGGCAGGCGCCAGAAGCAGGTTGAGCCACGGTGACGTTTCAAGAAAAATCCCTGCGGGAAGGGGCGGTAGTTTCCGGGCCTTGCGAAATTCGTTGTACCTGCGATGTGGGGCGCGGGTGTTGTCCACATAGGCCTTTTCGAATTCGGTACGTGCCGGAACATCATCGGGCGCCAGACCAGAGAGATACGGTGGCACGTTGGCATCAGGTAGCTCGGTTTCCGCACAGGATACGATCCGCACCCAGGGGCAGCCAGCGTTTGCGACAGCGGGAAACATGATGACGTTATCGAGCAGAATTGCATCCGGTTTGATCCGGTTGAAGAGGTCTCTTAATCCGTCTTCGACAGCTTCGGCTGTGCTGACAATCGCCTCCCAGGTTGGAGCGACGTAGGTTGCCAGCTGATCGAGGGCGGACAGGTTGAAGTGCGGTAGATGCGTGTTGATAAAGCCCTGCCAGTAATCTTCATTTGACGCGTCGTTGCTGCGCCTTTGCTCAGGAAGGTGATACTCCTTGAAACCATATTCAGCGAACACGCCGGTGAAGCCCGGGTGGCAGATAAACACCGGGTTGGCACCCTGTCGTTCCAGTTCCTGAGCTATCCCGACGCAGTTCAGCGCGGCACCAAAGCTTGCCTCGGGGAACAGGGCAATGGTTGGCCCGGATGTCATGACTGCACCCCGCGTTTCATTGGAGGAATACCGCGGTTGGCGGCTTCGGGGCGGCGCACCCGGGACTTGCGTAGGTGCAGGACCATCTGGTCCGCCGCCAGGTCGAACTGATTGCGCTCAAGGCTTTCAAGAATTTCCAGATGCTCTTCCAGCGATTGCCGTAGCCGGAAATCCGGTATCGAGGCATCTTTCTGGGTGGTCCGGCGCAACCGGTGATGTGTCAGCAGGCTGCCGCGGATGAAACGGTTGCCGGAACATTCGGCGATGAAGCTGTGAAACTCTGTATCAATTGCCCGGAACCCGGAACAGGTGATGCTTCCGTTACGAAGCTTCAGGATGTCTTCCATCTGGCTGCGCAGCAGCCCGGCGCGCTTGAAATCCATTGTGAACCTAGGTGCCAGGATCGCCTGAGGTTCCATGGTCAGACGGAAGGCAACGCTGTCTTCGACGGAATTTGGGGAATCAAGGATTGGCTGAAAGGCCCAAGATCTGCCGGGCAATTGGGTAACAATGCCATCGCGAGATAGTATTTTTAATGCATTAAGTACAGTATTGCGTGAGACTTTGTAACGACGCACGAGGGCACTGGCGGACTGAACTTCGCCGATACGGCGCTCGGCGCGATCAGACAGAATGCGCCTAGCTAGGGAATCTTCGAGGTCTTCTAGCCTGCGTACTGCTTCGGCCTGTTCTTCTCGTGTCTGAATTGCCAGAAAATAACCCTCCTCCTCCTTCCATGACAGAACTCCGTTTTCTTCCAAAAGCTTAAATGCAGACCTGATTGGGGTTCTCGACACACCACAGGCGGCGGAAAAGCCCTGTTCGGGCAAGTGGTCGCCGGCCTTCATGCCGCGTTCGAACGCTATGTTCAACACTTTTTGGGCTAGCTCGAGGTGGTTTTGTCGTGTGTTGCGACGCGCATCGGTCATCAGCTCGGCCTTTCGGGGGCAAAAAATTCGGGAAACAAGCCACGCCCCGAAAAAGAACATTGAATACAGATTGACGTATCTTTTCACATAATAATACTGAATCCAAGGCGGTCAGCAAGAACCGCTTTGAAGAATCTAAGATCACGAAGCGTTGGCTTTGCGATCATCCAACATTGAACTGGAGGAATGGTATGTTCCACAAATCACCTACTGCCCGGGCCCTGATTGGGGTGGGTTTGACCTGCTTCGCAAGTGCCGCATGGGCTGAAGATCTCGTTGTGTCCAACTGGGATGGCTACATGGCACCTGATGCCGTTGAGGCGTTTAACACCGCGTCCGGCAACACCGCTGAACTGGTGCTACACGCAACCAACGAAGAAATCATGGGCAAGCTGATTGCCTCGAAGGGCAAAGGCTATGATGTGGTCTTTGTGTCTTCGCCGTTCGCCGAAGTGTTGCACAACCTCGGGCTGGCTGAGGAACTGGACCATGCAAAGCTGCCCAACGCGGCCAATCTTTATGCCGAGGCAACGACGCTTAACCACGATCCGGGCAATAAGTTCTCGATGCCTTATGCGTGGGGCACAACCGGGTTGTGCTATCGCTCAGATCTGGTGGCCGACGTGCCCGACAGTTGGATGGACCTGTTAGCACCAAGTGATGCAGTCTCCGGCAAAACCACCATGCTAGCCACGGATCGCTGGCTGTTAGGTGCAGGGCAACTGGCCAAAGGTTATTCGGTTAACGAAACGGATGCCGACAAAATGGCCGAGGTCCGCGACCTGTTGATTAGCGCCAAGGGCACGCTGCTGGCCTATGACGACACCACTTTCTATTCCAAACTGGTATCGGGTGAAGCGGAGCTGGTGCACGCATGGGATGGCTGGTGCAACTATGGCATCGCCGAAAACGCCGACATCAAATACGTTGTGCCTGAAGAAGGGTCTGATCTGTGGGTTGATACCATGGTGATCCTCAAAAACTCTGAACACAAAGACGCGGCTTATGCATTCGTGGATTACATCCTGGGTGCCGAAACGCATCGCTGGGCGGCAGAGAACATTTTGTACAAGGTTCCAAATCAGGCCGCGATGGAAGGGCTGGATGCCAGTCTGATTGAGACTTTCCCGAACATGGGCATGAGCCCGTCCGAGATGACGGCCTATGAACAACTTCGTGATGTGGGTGAAGCGCAGCGAGACTATTCGCGCATCGTTTCGGAAATCAAGGCGGCGAACTAACATCGCCAAATAGGTTGGGGCGTTTCGCCAAGGCTTGGTGCCCCTTTCCGCTATTGTTTAACCTCTCCCGTCGCGTTGCAGCGGCGCGTGGACAGAAATTGCCGCCATGAAAGACCGCAAACCCATCTACCTAATGTCGCCCGCGCTGGCCTGGTTGACCGCGTTCATGGTTATCCCGTGTCTGCTAATTTTGGCATTGGCGTTTTTCCGGCGCGGTATTTACGGCGGTATTGAATACACTTTTACGCTCGAAAACATCGCACTGGTGTTTGACCCGCTTTATGCCGGTATCTTTCTCAAATCGGCCTGGATTGCCGGGCTTTCGGCTTTGATCGCGGTGGTCGTTGGTTATGCGGCGGCCTACGCGATTGCCGCGATGCCGCGCCGGCGCCAGCCTGTGCTGCTGTTCTTCGCAGTGCTGCCGTTCTGGTCAAACTATCTGGTGCGCACTTATGCTTGGATCGTGCTGCTGAACCGCGAGGGACTGATAACCGGTATCGCGCGCGCCTTGGGGTATGACGGAGAACTGCCCAAACTTCTCTATACCGAAGGCGCCGTTGTGGCCGGGTTGGTCTATAACTACCTGCCCTTTGTGATTCTTGCCTGTTATGCGCCGCTGTCGCGCCTGAACCCAGAAATATCCGAGGCCTCACGCGATCTGGGCGGATCAGGCTGGACCACGTTTCGCCGGGTGATCCTGCCGTTGACAGTGCCGGGAATCGCCACCGGTTTCGTGTTTGTCTTCGTCCTGTCGATCGGCAACTTCGTAACCCCGGCATTGCTGGGGGGTGGGCAATTCCAGATGATCGGCAACCTTGTTTATGCCCAGTTCCTGACCGCCAATGACTGGCCGTTTGGATCTGCGCTATCGATGATATTGATCGCAATCATGATGGGGCTGCTGACATTGCAGACCTTTGCGACCGAACGTGCCTCTGGCGGCCGTGGCGGAGGCAGCTGAGATGGCCGGGAAAAGCAACCTTCGCCTGATGTACATGATCATTGCGGCCGTGTTTGCGTTTCTTTACGTGCCGATTTCGGTGTTGTTCGCCCTGTCCTTCAACGAAGGCGGGTTGCCCACGGCCTGGACCGGGTTCTCGGTCAAGTGGTATGGCGCACTTCTGGCCAACGATCAGATCCTTGGCGCGGCCCTGAACACCCTAATCGTAGCCGTAGTGTCAACGCTGATGGCAACGGTTCTGGGCACCCTGTTGGCAATCGGCGTGGAAATCCGTCGGCGCAAGGGGCGCTTTCTGGAAACCATCATCTTTGCCCCGATGATCATCCCGGACATTGTTCTGGCCATCGCGCTTCTGAGCTTCTTTTCCATGCTGAATGTCACAATGGGCCTGCACACGATCATTGCCAGCCACGTGGTGTTCAACCTGGCCTTTGTGTGTTCGGTGGTGCGCGCACGCCTGAAAACCTTCGACTGGTCGATTGTTGAGGCCTCCACCGACCTTGGCGCATCCACCCCGGTCACATTATGGCGGATCGTGCTACCGGTCATGATGCCCGCAGTCATTGCGGGGGCGCTTCTGGCTTTTACCCTATCGGTGGACGAATTCATCATCGCCTTTTTCACCGCCGGTGCGGGACGCGATTCCATCACCCTGCCCATGCAGATATTTGCCATGATCCGGTTTGGTGTCACGCCTGAGATCAATGCGCTGGCCACCCTCGTCATGACGCTGTCGGTGGTTGCACTGGCGCTGTCGCAACGTCTGAACCGCGGAGGTTTGCCGGGACAATGACCACCCCTCTTTTGTCACTTCGCAATGTCGAGAAATGCTTTGGCGCTGTTCAGGCGGTAGCCGGCCTGTCGCTGGATATCGCGGAAAATGAGTTCTTCGCGCTTCTGGGTGCCTCGGGTAGTGGCAAAACCACCCTGCTGCGCATCCTCGCCGGGTTCGAGATGCCAAGCGCGGGCACCGTGCATCTTGATGGTCACGACATTTCGCATGTGCAGCCGAACCATCGGCCCGTGAACCTGATGTTCCAGTCCTATGCACTGTTCCCACATATGAGTGTTGCACAGAACATCGCCTACGGGCTTGAAATGGAAAAACTGCCCCGCTCGGAGATCAAATCGCGGGTGGCCGATATGCTGGACATCATCCAGCTATCGCATCTTGCTGGCCGCAAACCCGATCAGTTGTCAGGTGGCCAGAAACAACGCGTCGCACTTGCCCGCGCGCTGGTCAAGAGACCCCGCCTGTTGCTACTGGATGAACCGCTTGGCGCTCTGGACAAGAAGCTGCGCGGCGAAATGCAGCTAGAGTTGAAGCGCATCCAGGATGAGTTTGGCATCACCTTCATTGTCGTGACCCACGATCAGGAAGAAGCGCTGGTCATGGCCGATCGCATTGCCATTCTGAAAGATGGTCAGCTACTGCAATGCGGCAACCCAAGGGAAATCTACGAGCATCCTGCCAATCGCTATGCTGCGGATTTTATCGGTGTCATGAATTTCCTGCCTGCAAAGGTATCGGGCGGCAAAGTTCTTGCCGCCAACGGCCAGATGTTCAAGGCTGAGCTTCCCGATGGCCTAAGCGACGGGGCGGATGTTGTCGCGGCAATCCGGCCAGAGCGGCTTCACTTGGGCGGCGAGGGCAATGACAACAGCCTTTCAGGCACCGTGCGGGCGATGGCCTATCATGGGCTTGATCTGCACCTGCATCTGGAAACACCCACATCCCCGCAACCGGTTTTGGTACGCCTGACCGCTGATGCGGCTGAAATACGCCCCCTGTCGATTGATGATGACGTCACCGTCGGCTGGTCGGCCAAGGATACCCGCATTTTTGCGGCTTGAAACAACAAAGGAGACTACAATGACACAGAAAACCTTTGCATTTTTCCCCGAAGCGGCTTTTGGCCCGGCGCTGAACTCGGTTGGTATTGCCCAGGCGGTGGAACGTATGGGCCACAAGGCCGTGTTTCTGTCCGACCCTGGTTTTATCGAGGTGTACGAAGGCTATGGGTTTGAAGCGCATCCGGTCAACCTGTCCGAGCCGATGCCACCTGAACAGATGGCCAAGTTTTGGGAAGACTTTATCAACGGTCATATCCCGAATTTCCGCAAGGCGCCGATCGACCAGATTGATAACTACGTCAAGGAATGCTGGGAGGCGATTGTCGACAGCGCCAAATGGGCGGAAAAGGATCTGCCGGGAATTCTTGCCAAGATCAAGCCGGATGTGATTTCAGTTGATAACGTCATCCTGTTCCCCGCGATCAAGCAGTATGGCGTGCCGTGGGTACGCATCATCTCATGCTCGGAAAACGAGATCGAGGATGACAGCATTCCACCGCATCTGTCGGGTATGGCCGAAGACGATATAGCAGGTCACGCCGCGTTCCGGGCCCGGTTCAACGAGGTGATCAAGCCGATCCATGGCGATTTTAACGCCTTTTTGGAAACGACGGGCGAAGACGCCTACCCGATTGGCCAATTCTTTGAAGCGTCGCCCTACATGAACCTGCTGCTCTACCCCGAGCAAGTGAAATACACCCGGTCCGCGCCGCTTAATCCCGCACAGTTCCAGTATCTTGAAGGCTGTGTGCGTCAGGACGAACCTTATGAGGTGCCGACTTTCAAAAAGAACAATGACGGGCCGTTGCTTTATATCTCGTTTGGGTCTCTGGGGGCGGGTGACACTGATCTGCTCAAGCGTCTGATCGATCTTGTCGCCAACTCGCGCTACCGTGCGTTGGTCAATGTCGGCGACTACAAGGAAGAGTATTCAGACATCCCCGACAACGTCATCATCGAGGGCTGGTATCCGCAGCCTTCGGTGATCCCGCAGGTTGATGCGGTTATTCACCATGGCGGCAACAACTCGTTTACCGAATGCCTCTATTTCGGCAAACCGGCGATTATCATGTCCTATGTCTGGGACGGGCACGACAACGCGATGCGGGTGCAGGAAACCGGGCATGGGTTCCGCTCGGATCGCTATGAATGGACCGACGAGGAATTAATCGCGAAGATCGAAGCCTGCCTGACGGATAAGGCGATGGCCGACCGGTTGCAGCAAACCTCGGCCCATATGCAATCGCAAAACGGACAGGAAAAAGCCGCCAGGATACTGGTTGATCTGGCAGGGTCATCCGCATGACCAACCTGTCTTCTACGGCCCCCCATATCCATCAGGCGACCAACTATGATGACCTGCTGGATTGGGGGCCACAGCCCGATATGGTCGAAGGTCAGTCACATTCCACCGGGCGGCTTTTGCACAAAGGACCGGACAATTCACCGGAAACCGGCGTCTGGTTGTGTTCGCCGGGGTGCTGGCGGTTGTCTGTGCCGCGCGACGAGTTCTGCCACTTCGTCGCCGGAAGAGCCACCTATGTGTCAGACAGCGGTGAAGTGATCGAGGTCAGTGCGGGCACCTGCGTGCTGTTCCCTGCTGGCTGGACCGGAGAGGCCACGATCCACGATACCACCCGCAACATCTACATGCTAGCCTGAAGGGGACACGCCGATGAAAACACCCGTGATGCACAAGCCGCTTGAAATCACTGACACGGTGGACTGGGGCGAGATTCCGACCATGATCGAGGGCACATCGCACACGTCCGGTAAACTGTTGCACAAGGGGCCGGACGGGCAAAGCGAGTGCGGCTTGTGGATCTGCACGCCGGGCAAATGGGACTGCCATGTCACGAAGGATGAATTTTGCCACTTTCTGGAAGGGCGATGTACCTATGTGCATGAAAGCGGCGATGTCATCGAGATCATGCCCGATACGGCTGCGTTTTTCCCGCAGGACTGGAAAGGGGTGTGCACGGTACACGAGACGGTCAAGAAGGTCTACATGATCCGCTGAAGGGAGCGCAGAATGCCTGGTGAAACGACAGCGCGATATTATCTATCGCCAACCTACGAACTCAGCCAAATGCCGGGTGTGCCAGTGATCGACCCGGCCACTCAGGATCAGGTTGGTATACGCGCCCAGGTATCCGGTGAGGAGCTGGAAGCCACTCTTGCCCGGGTCAATGCAGCACAAAAACTGTGGGCAAAAGTGGATGCCAAATCCCGAGCGCAGAAGTTGCACGCGCTGGCCAGCAGGATCGAGGCCACCGACATGACGCAATGCGCCATTCTGATGAGCCGGGAGATGGGCAAGCCTTACCCCGAGGCGATTGGTGAGGTCGCAAACTGTGCACCCGTCTTCAGGTATTTCGCAGAAATGGCACGGGATGAGGCCGGTAAGCTGGCCGGCACCACACAAGCCGGATCGCTGCAATATGCGCGGTATGAACCTTACGGCGTTTCGGCCCATATCATGCCGTTTAATTTCCCGATCCTGCTGATGTGCTGGACGGTTGCGGCCTCATTGGCGGCGGGCAATGGCTGTGTCATCAAACCGGCCGAAGCGGCCACACTTTCAACGCTGGAATTCATGCAGGTGTTTGACGATATGCCACCGGACCTTGTGGCCTGTCTGCCCGGCGGGGCGCAGGTTGGACAGGCACTGGTGGAAAGCGACAAGACCCACGCCATCGCCTTTACCGGCTCGGTGGCGGCGGGGCGGGCCGTGTCTGGTGCCGCAGGCGCGCGGATGAAACCGGCAGTGATCGAGGCTGGCGGTTCTGACCCGATGATCGTTACAGATCATGCGCCGCTAGACATTGCCGCCGCCGGCGCGGTTACCGGGGCATTCCACCTGTCCGGTCAGGTCTGCACCTCGACCGAGCGTCTGTTTGTGACGGATGCCGTCCATGATGCGTTTGTAAGAGCTTTCGTTGCGGAAACGAGCCGTCTGCGCATTGGCAACGGGCTTGAAAAATCCGAAATAGGCCCATTGGTCAGCAAGGCGGCACGCGACAAGGTAGAGCGTTTGGTGGCTGATGCCGTGAACAAGGGTGCAAAGGTCGAATGCGGCGGGCGGGTGCCACCGGGGCTGGACAACGGCTGGTACTATGAACCAACAATTCTGACCGGATGTCGCCCGGATATGGATCTGCTAAAGCAAGAGATTTTCGGGCCGGTTGTTGCCATTGTCCGCGTGCCTGATTTTAACGCGGCGCTGGAACAGGCCAATAACAGCCCCTTCGGGCTGGGCGCTTCGATTTTCACCACCGACCTCGCCGAAGCACATGAAGCGTCAGAGCGGTTGGAGGCGGGCATGGTCTGGATCAACAACCCGATGATCGACAATGATGCGTTGCCGTTCGGGGGGTGGAAAAGCTCGGGCCTTGGGCGCGAGTTGGGCCGGCAGGGGTTGGATGCATTCCGGCGCTCAAAAATGGTTGTTCTTGATCACAAACCGGTGCGCCATGAGTGGTGGTACCCTTATCCCGACGATTGGTTTCTGGAAACAGGCGGGCGCAAACATGTCTGATCCGTTCATGCAGTACTTTTAGAAAGCCTGTCAGGTGCAAAATTTTTGCGATCCCGATCAGTTAACCAAAACACCGTTCTGGACCAGTTCTTATGTGCCAGGGGCTGACAACCCATCCCTTGAGGATGATCTGACCTGTGATCTGGCGATCGTCGGCGGGGGATTCACCGGCCTGTGGAGCGCGCTGAAGGCCCGCGAACGCTGGCCGGACAAAAACATCGTTGTTCTGGAGGCCGACAGATGCGGGAATGCCGCCAGCGGGCGCAATGGTGGTTTCTGCGCCCCAAGCATTTCACATGGGGCGGCCAATGCCGTTGCCCGCTGGCCGAAGGAAGCCGAAACCCTTGTCCGGCTAGGCCACGAGAACCTTGATGGGTTTCAGCAAGATATCACAGATTTCGGCATAGACGCCGAGTTTGAGCGCGCGGGAAAGCTTAATGTCGCGGCCACCCCATGGCAGGTGCAGGGCCTGAAGGCCACGCAGGAGGTTTTTGCGCGGTTCGGGTATGACACGCAGATTTTGCAAGGCGCTGATCTGCACGACAAGCTGAACAGCCCCGTATATGATACTGGCCTGTTTGAGCCCAATTATGCTCTGATCAATCCCGGTAAACTGGTTGCAGGCTTGCGGGAAAATTGCATCGACAAGGGTGTCGAACTATATGAGCATTCACCGGTAACAGCGCTTCCCAAACAGGGTGCGTCTATCCGGCTGGCAACCGATAAGGCGCGCATTTCCGCGCGACAGATAATTCTGGCCACAAACGCCGCCGTGCCGTTGCTGAAACGCCTGCGCGCCGCGATTATCCCGGTGTTTGACTACGCGCTTGTGACTGAGCCGTTAAATGCCGATCAACTGGCCGCCATTGGCTGGGAGGGGCGGCACGGGGTCGCTGACAGCGGCAATCAGTTTCACTATTCCCGTAAAACCGCAGACAACCGTATCCTTTGGGGCGGGTACGACGCTATCTATCATTATGGCAGCGACCGCGATGTCGCCCTGCAGGATCGGCCAGAAACGTTCAACCGGCTTGCCGGTACTTTCCGGGCGGCTCTCCCGGCACTGGACGGCGTGCAGTTTTCGCATGCCTGGGGCGGGATCATCGACACCTCGGCCCGCACGACGTTCTTTGTCAACACCGCCCTTGATGGCCAGTTGGCCTATGCGATGGGGTTCACCGGGCAAGGGGTTACCGCCTCGCGGTTCGCGGCCCTTGCGATGCTGGACATGCTGGAGGGCAAACAAACCGAACGCACAACGCTGAGCATGATACGCCGCCGCCCGGTGCCCTTTCCCCCCGAGCCGCTGAGAAGCCTTGCAATCCGCCGCGCGCAACGAGATCTGGCCTGGGAAGATCAGACCGGAAATCGGTCGTTTTACCTAAGGTGTCTTGATCGGCTGGGAATTGGCTTTGATTCCTGAAGACGTCAGACCGCCATCGCACAGCCAAGTGGTCTTATGGATTGGCCTTCCCTTTCAACACTTTTCACCTCCCTGGCCGATTTTGTCGCTGTGCGTGGCTTGAATCAATCCTCTCCAGGTGAAAGGGAGAGCATGAGTGTTGGAAAGCAGGTAAATAGGACTTTACTACCTGAGCGTCTGACGACAGGTGGCAGAACTTTTTTGATATCCGACATTGGAGCAATCGCAGCGAACTCACACTCAGTCCGCAATACCGAAGTCACCACGCTTAGATTTGAAGCTCCGGTTTGGGAGCTAACCCGGACATTGCAGACTTACAAGAACTGCTCAAATGAAATTGCCTTTAACCAAACGACGAACATCCGGGGGTGTCGTCAGGCACATTGACCGTTCGCTGTATTCCAACAGAATCTCTTTGCGGAACCTGGAATTGCTTTAAGGTTGCGTAAACACCGTTGGTTCCGCACGTGGGACGAAGTTATCTGTCCGTCTTCAGAGTTTTTCGGAGAGCTGAGGCGTTTTCGTAACGGAGGCTCTGGTTCGATTTCTGTTTGAGTT
>NZ_JBXWOX010000037.1:0-20698 GCF_059611125.1 Ruegeria sp. CDSB029 | reverse complement strand
ACAGGTCCAGAAGTTCCTGGTCGAAGTCTTTTGCCGTCATGCGAGTCATGGTCAATCTCCTGATGAGGTGGCGGTTCGGAGTGAGAAGTCGTCAGATCATGGTGTCGTTGTTGGTTTGAGTTTTTTTGTAACTCTGTCCAACGTCAGGCAGCCTTGAGATGCTCCAAGGCAGCCTGTGTGCCGCCTCCGTTATGAGGCATACTGTTCTTGGCTAGCCCCATTTCTACGCCAGAAAGGGTGGCCATCAACATTAGGTCGTTGAAGTCGCCCAAATGACCAATGCGGAACACCTTGTCGGCTACCTTGGACAGACCATTTCCTAGTGAGATGTCATAGTGCTCCAGCGCCGTAGCACGAAACGCATCGGCAGAGTGACCCTCTGGGACCTTAACCGCAGTCAAGACGCCCGATTCCTGACCTTGATGTGTGCACAAAACCTCAAGACCCCAGGCGCGCACGGCAGCCCGTGTCGCGGCTCCGTGTCGGGCATGACGGGCAAAAACATTGTCCAACCCTTCCTCGTGCAACATGTCGATGGCCTCATTTAATCCATAGAGAAGATTGGTGCCGGGGGTGTAAGGAAAGAACCCCTTCTGATTTGGTCCGACCATATCTTGCCAATCCCAGTAACTTCGCGGCGTGGTCACGAATTTTGAGTGTTTCAGCGCCCGATCGCTCACGGCGTTGAAGCTCAGACCAGGCGGTAACATCAATCCCTTTTGCGAGCCGGAGACACACACATCGATCCCCCAGTCATCGAACCGAAAATCAATCGACGCAAGGCCGGAGATGGAGTCCACGATTAGAAGTGCAGGGTGCTTGGCTGCGTCTATGGCCCTGCGCACTTCCTCAATTGGTGAGACTGACCCGGTTGACGTTTCGTTGTGGACGACGCAAACCGCCTTGATGCCGTGCTGCTCGTCTGCACGTAGACGGTCTTCAATCTGATTGGGGTCCGCGCCGCCACGCCAATCTCCTTCAATCAGCTCTGGTTGCAGCCCTAGTTTTCCAGCCAAGTTGCACCACATGAAGGCGAAATGCCCTGTTTCGAACATCAGAACTTTTTCGCCTGGCGAAACCGTGTTCACAAGTGCGGCTTCCCATGCGCCGGTGCCGGATGAAGGATAGATAAAGACGTTCTGTTTTGTCCTGAAAATCGTCTTCATGCCATTTAGGGCCTTATTCCCCACTTCAGCAAAATCCGGTCCTCGATGATCAATGGTCTGCGTGCTTATGGCTTTCAGGATGCGCTCTGGCACAGCACTCGGCCCCGGAATCTGCAAAAAATGTCTGCCTGCCTGACGCATTTGAACTGATCCTTACGCTGGTGCCAAAAGAGTGGTGCTATTGCCTATTGCAAAAGGTAATTATGAATTCATTATTCAGTCAACGGTGAAGTGAAGCGTTTTATAAGACTTGAAGGGAAGGCGAACCTGATGGTAGAGAATGGATCGTTGTACCGCCGACTGTTGTCTGATGTTCGGGGAGAGGTGATGTCAGATCCGGCATCGCTTGCTCGATACTCGACAGATGCCTCAATCTATCAGATGACACCGGACGCTGTGGTGATCCCTCGGTCCACTGAAGATGTCCAAGCTGTAATGTCCATTGCGCGGGACGAAGGAAGTTCGGTTCTGCCTCGCGGCGGCGGCACCTCGCAATGTGGGCAAACGGTCAATCAGGGTGTTGTGCTGGACAACACAAAACACTTGAATCGTATACTAGACGTAGACGTTGAGAAGCGTATTGCGCGCGTTCAGCCCGGTGTTGTTCTGGATCAATTGAACCAAGCGTTGAAGCAGCATGGCCTGTGGTTTCCCGTGGATCCGTCAACAGCGTCTCGTTGCACTCTTGGGGGGATGGCAGCAAACAATTCTTCAGGCGGAAAGTCTCTGCGATACGGGATCATGCGAGACAACGTCCGTGCGATAAACGCAATCATGGTTGACGGCACGGAAGCGCGGTTCAGCGCTGATACGGCCGCATCAGGCGATTATGCGGATCTTGTTGGTGATATGCGCGCTCTTGGGCGTCGCGAGGCAGCTGAAATTGACGCTCGTTTTCCTAAAGTCCAGCGCCGTGTGGGCGGGTACAATATCGACGCGCTCGTAGGTAACGACATCAACATGTCCCATTTGTTGGTGGGGTCAGAAGGCACATTGGCCTATTTCACAGAACTGGAATTAAGCCTGGCTCATCTACCGGGCGCGAAAGTTACCGGTGTGTGCCATTTCCCGACATTCCGTGCTGCCATGGAAGCCACCCAGCACATCGTGACACTCAACCCGCAGGCGGTAGAGTTGGTCGACGACACCATGATTGCCTTGGGGCGTGAAATCCCATTGTTTCGCGAAACGATTAATGCATTTGTTGAAGGCAATCCCGAAGCCCTGCTGCTGGTGGAATTCGCCGAGGGCAGCGCCGAGGCCAATGCTGCAAAACTGGTCGAGCTTTCGCAACTGATGGGAGACCTCGGTTTTGCTTTCAGCGGTGCGGAACATCGGTGGGGCGGCGTTGTCTCTGTTACGGACAAATCTTTGCAGAATGCTATCGCCGAGTACCGAAAATCCGGGTTGAATGTCATGATGTCGATGAAAGAGGCAGGCAAACCGATCTCTTTTGTCGAAGATTGCGCCGTCCCTTTGCCCGACCTCGCCGATTACACCGTTGGCCTAACCGAAATATTTGCCCGGCATGGCACAAGGGGAACATGGTATGCGCATGCCGCGGTGGGGTGTTTGCACGTGCGCCCTGTGCTGAACATGCGGCAAGACAAAGACGTCCGGACAATGAGGGCGATCGCCGAAGAAACATTTGATCTGGTCAAAAAGTATAAAGGATCTCATTCAGGTGAACATGGTGACGGGATCGTACGATCAGAATTTCATGAAAAGATGTTCGGTCAGCGTATCGTTTCTGCGTTTGAACAGGTTAAGAAACGGTTTGATCCAAACGGGGTAATGAATCCCGGCAAGATCGTGAACGCGCCTGCCATGGATGACCGCCGACTGTTCCGCTACGGCCAGGACTATTCGGTTCCTGAATTCGAAACGACGCTGGACTGGTCTGCTTGGCCGGGTGCCGGAGGAGGGTTTCAGGGCGCCGTCGAGATGTGCAACAATAATGGTGCATGTCGCAAGCTCAAGGGCGGCGTTATGTGCCCTTCTTTCCGAGCGACCCGAGACGAGCGAGACGCTACACGTGGGCGGGCAAATTCGTTGCGGTTTGCCATCAGCGGGCAGATGCCAGGCGGTTTGTCGTCTGATGCCATATTGGACACAATGAAGTACTGTGTGTCCTGCAAAGCTTGCGCTCGGGAATGTCCGACTGGTGTCGACATGGCGCGAATGAAAATCGAAGTATTGTCAGCAAAGCGTAAAAAAGATGGGCTGACGTTGGCAGACAAATTGATAGCTTACCTGCCCCGATATGCACCAAAAGCCGCGAAAGTCGCGTGGCTTATGAATTTACGAAACAAAATTGCACCCTCGCGTAAGCTATTGGAGGGACCGACTGGTATTTCAGCGCGACGTGATCTGCCAGTGTGGTCTTCTGCTCCGTTCCGTGATGTCGAGGCTCAGGACAATGATCCGCAGGTGTTGCTGTTTGCCGATGTGTTCAACCGGTATTTCGAGCCAGAAAATTTACGCGCTGCAGTTCGGGTATTGCGGGCAACGGGACTTCGAGTGGCCGTGGCCCGAGACGATCGATCTGACAGGGCTTTGGATTGCGGACGTACGCTCTTGGCTATGGGGTGCGTGGACGAAGCGCGACACGAGGCACAACGCGTGATTTACGCGACGCGAGAGGCGGTTGCAAAAGGTGTTCCAGTAGTCGGGCTCGAACCTTCCTCTATCCTCACGTTCCGGGATGAATTCTTGGCTCTTTGCCCGGGGCCGGAAACTGAGATGTTGTCGAACGCAACGTGTACCTTTGAGGAATTTCTGGCCGATCAGCCGGACTTGCCCCTGAAGCCGTTGGATCGCCCGATCTATGTGCATGGGCATTGCCACCAGAAAGCACACGATACCGTCAAACCGATGCTCAACCTTTTGAATCGTATTCCGCAGGCACAGGTGCACATGATAGAAAGCGGTTGTTGCGGAATGGCCGGGGCGTTTGGGTATGCGCCTGACACTATCGATGTTTCGATAAAGATGGCACAACTTGACTTGTTCCCGGCGTTGGAAGCAGCACCTATAGATGCAGTTATCGTGGCCGATGGGACATCTTGCCGCCATCAAATCGCCGAAGGTACGCAGCGGAACCCCATGCACGTCGCGCGCCTGTTGGATATGGTTCTTGATGTTTAGGAAATGGAAATGAACCTGACGGACAGCATTAAACGCCCGACCCTTCACGAAGAACTGGTCGAAAGGCTGCGTAACCTGGTTGTCGAAGATGTGCTAAAGCCGGGTGAAAAAGTGCCCGAGAAGCAGCTTTGTGACTCGTTGGGGGTCTCACGGACACCTTTGCGAGAAGCTTTAAAGGTGCTTGCATCAGAAGGCTTTGTGGTACTTCAAGCCAACCGGGGGGCCCGCGTCGCAAGTGTCACGCGAGAGGAATTGGAGAATACGTTTCCAGTGCTTGCGACGCTTGAGCAACTGGCGGGAGAGTTGGCATGTCAGCATATGGATTCCGCTGAAATTGAACTAATCGAACGTCGCCACGCCGATATGCTGAAAGCCTATAAGTCACATGACCGACAGGCATATTTTAAGGCCAATCAGGACATTCATCAGGCACTGATACGTGGCGCGCGAAACGATATCCTTGCGAGCCACCACAAGCTGTTAGCCGCACGGGTCCGCCGCGCACGTTTTATGGCCAACTTGTCGGACGAGCGCTGGGCGCAGGCCATTGACGAACATGAAGCCATGATGGAGTTACTCAGGGCCCGTAATGCAGATGGGCTTGGAAAATCCATGAAGCTTCACATGATGAACAAACTTTCTGCTCTTGTGAAAGCGCTGGAGGCAGAGGACGAGACACCTCGCTAAACTTTCGTCAAAAGCGCCTACCAGCTTCCGACGGATGCGCTGTTAGTCAACGCTGAGACTAGGAAACAGAGGGGATAGCCTACAGTCCTCAGCAAGTTTGTTGAGGTCTCGACAAAGAGCGGGGTTCAGCCTCACACCGTCTTTGCGGCGGGCTTCTGCGGCAGCCGTTTTGCCTTCGCCCGGCAGGCGCACGGGATCATGACCAGGCAGGGGGGGAGATGCACGCATTTCAGAAAACACGCGGGCTGCGTTAGAAGCAAAGTCTTTGTCCAATCCAAAAGCTGCCGGATCAAGCGCCATTACAAATTGCCCTGTGTTCGTGGACGACGTTGTGTCTGAGGTGAAGTTAACCACATCAGAGCCGAAGGCCGCGCCGTTCAAGACCCCGGCCATCAACCCGATAGCCACCGAAAGACCGAACCCTTTCGGACCGCCGATCGGCAAAAGAAACCCTTCTGACTTGAGGGCGGGGTCCGTCATTGGGTTTCCATCACGCCCAACCATCCAGCCTTCGGGCATGGGCTTGCCTTGCTGCAACAGGGTTTTGATCTTACCCATCGCTGCAACAGTTGTCGCCATATCAAACACAAATGGGTCGGGGCCATCGACAGGGGCGGAAAAAGCAATGGGATTGGTGCCAAGAAGCAAATCGCTTCCGCCATAGGGCGGGACATGGTTCGCGCTGCCCACTGCTGCTGCCATACCAAGCAACCCTGCCTCAGCTTGTGGACGCACATAAAGTGCGAGTGGTCCAGCATGGTTGCCGCGCCGAACACCAACCCATCCGATGCCGGCCTCTTTTGCCTTTTCAATTGCAAGATCCCGAGCCGCCGACATAGCCAGATGGCCGAGGCCGTCATCTCCGTCGATCAAAGCGGTTGCAACAGTCTCATGTACTACTGTGACTTTTGGCGTAGGATTGGAGCCACCTCCCGCCAGCCGGGCTAGATACTGTCGCAGGCGAAAGACACCGTGCGTGCCATAGCCATAAATGTCGGCCTCAACCATCGTCGAGGCCACCTTGTCCGCATCTGATTTTGGCACACCTCGAGTTTCGAGTGCGGCCGCCACAAATTCACGCAGGGTGTGGCAGTCAATTTTCAAAGGCTCAGAAGTCATCTCTTCCCACCTGTTCCTTGTGCCAGAACACCAATTTACGCTGTGTCCAAACCACCGACGCAAATACGACCAGACCGACAAGGCTGAGATACAGGATTAACGAGAAGACGCGCGGCGTGTTGAGCTGCGAGGCGGCAACCCGAATAAGTTCGCCAAATCCCTTGCCACCGCCTAGGAATTCTCCTGTGATCGCACCGGCCATAACGCCGACTGCTCCGATCTTGAGGCCGGTAAAAATCTGCGGCAGGCCAGTCGGCAGTTTCATCTTGAACAATGTCTGCATCCGACTTGCGCCCATCGTCTTGAAAAGCATACGCGCGTTTTCATCGGCGGCGTGAAGCCCAGCCGCAGTACCGACCACGATTGGAAATGTCGCGATAAAGGCAGCAAGTGCGACCTTTGATTCAATACCAAAGCCCAACCACGCTACAAAGAGTGGGGCAAATGCCACTTTTGGCATGGTATCTATCGCCACCAGGTAAGGCATCACTGCCTTTTCACCAAATGCCGTTTCCCCCACCAACACGCCCAGCGAAAATCCGATCGCGATTGCCAGTGCAAAACCATAGATAACTTCTTTGATTGTGATCCACAGCGCCCCAAGCATGTAGCCGCCAGTCAATAGATTTTGTCCCACGAAGATCATATCTTTTAGGGTTTCCATCGGTGTCGGCAAAATGATTGGGGAAACCAGCCCAAGGCTCGTGACACTTTGCCATGTGCCCACGAAAACCACGAAGACAAAGGTCATCGCCAGCCAGCGTGGAACCGAGTCGATAAAGTGAATTTTCTGTTCCCATACAGTGTCTTCTGCGGTGTCAGAATCCTTTAGGGAAGGTGAGTGGTTATGAACGTCGCTCACATTTCTTCTCCCTTATCCAGGAGGCCGCGAATGTAGTCTACAATAGCGCCAAACTTGGGCGTGGTCATCATATCCAACGTGCGTGGGCGTGGCAGGTCGACCTTCACGATCTCGGCAATCCTGCCCGGGCGTGGTTTCAACACGACGATTTCGTCGGACAAAATCACGGCTTCCTGAATAGAGTGCGTAACAAGAAAAGCAGTCGCATCCTGTTCATGGCAAATCCGCTGCAGTTCCATATTCATCATGTCGCGTGACAGTTCGTCCAGCGCGCTGAACGGTTCGTCTAACAAAAGCACGGCTGGTTCTGTGATCAGCATTCGGCAGATTGAGGCGCGCTGTGCCATGCCGCCCGACAATTCGTTCGGGTATACGTTTTCGAACCCCTTCAAACCCACGATGTCCAAAAGTTCGTGAGCCTTGCCCATTGCTTGCTTGGCGGCTGCCTTGCCATCGCGGATCTCGATTGGCAGCACGATGTTTTCCACGGCCGTTTTCCAGGGGAATAGTGTCGCCTGCTGGAACATCATACCAATGTCTCGCCGGGGACCGGTCACTGGCAGACCTTGTAGGATCACACGCCCTTTGGTGGGAGGGATCAAACCCGCCATGATCTTGAGCAGAGTGGATTTCCCGCACCCGCTGGACCCAATGACAGAAGTGAAGCTGCCTTTCCGTAGCGTCAGATTAATGTCCTCAAGCGCAACAACAAGGTTGCGTGCATAGGTCTTGCTTAAATGGGTCAATTCGTAGACCGGCGTGCCCAAGGGCGCGCCGGAAAACTCTTGTGCGGCTGCAGCGTTCATTTGCTGGCGGCCTCGTTGCCAATGGCGGCAAATTCATTGGTCCAGGCGGCGCTCAAGTCATCAAGCGGTCCCGGAATTTCGCCCCCTGCGACAAGTGCGTCTTGCCATTCTTGCCAAACCTCGGCGGGGTACCATCCCAGACCATTGCTTGGATCCGCTGCTATGGTCTTCGAGCGAACAGCATCGAACAGCGCGGCCTGGAATTCTTTGTCTTCGCCTTCCTGCGGATTGCCGTCCGCCAGATGCTTCAGTACGGCTTCACGGTTAGCATCATCGAGAGCAAAGGCATGGCCGCGTGCGAACGCGCGGCTCCAGGCCTCGACCAATTCGCGATCGTTGGCGATTGTGTCAGCCATTGTGGCGATACCGTTTCCGAAGAAACGCCCGAATTCCGCAGGCGTAATGTCACGCACCTTCATTCCGCGCTGGTTCAGGATTGCTGTATCAGCCGTCGAAGCAGAATATGCGTCGATTTCGCCGTTCAAGAAAGCTGCTGTCGCCGGGCCGCCGTCGCCAACGGTAAGAAATGTGAAATCCTCACCTTCTTTCATACCTGCACCGGTCAAGACGTTTCGTGCAAAACCCACTTCGGCACCGTCTGCGGTGCCGGTTCCGATGACCTTTCCGCGCAGTTCCTCAACGCTTTGGACTGCAGAATCTTCTGGCACTGCGATGCCAAAGTTGCTGCGCGCTGCCACGTTGTAGATATGTACGGCATCCACATCGCGCGACCGCGCTGCAATCAGAGGTCCGGGTCCAGGGCGACCGAAATGCGCTTGCCCAGCAGACAACGCCTGAAGCACGGCGCCTGAGCCGTTGATCGCCTCGACCGTCACGTTCAATCCTTCATCTGCGAAGTACCCTTCGCCAATGGCGACAAACACAGGAAATGAGTTGATTGCCGAAGGGCTTGGTTGCACGAAGGTGATTTCACGCAAGTCTTGCGCAAAACCCATTGTTCCTAGTGCTCCTGCTACCGGAACAGCAGTAAGCAGGGACGCTGTGAAAGTCCTTCTGTTCATCATTGTAGTCTTCCTCCCTTGAATGTTGACGCCTCACAGCGATTGCTGCGTAGGAGCCATTATACGGCGCGCACTGTGTTCCTTAGCGTGCCGATTTCGGAAACCTCGCAAACTACGACGTCCCCGTTTTTCAAAAACTGCGGCGGTTCCATTGCGTATCCGACGCCTGATGGCGTACCTGTCGCAATGATGTCTCCTGGTTCTAGTGTCAGGCCTTCTGACAAGGATGTGATCAACGTTGGAATGTCGAATATCATGTCCGACGTCATCCCGTTTTGGCGCTGCTCACCGTTTACTGTCAGTCCGATCGACAGAGCTTGCGGATCGCGGATGGCATCGGCGGTCACGATGTAGGGACCAATTGGGCAAGATCCATCAAGCCCTTTGCCTTTGAAGTACTGGCCGCCATGGCGGCGCTGTATGTCTCGGGCGGTTATGTCGTTCAGAATAGAATACCCAAAGACATGATTAAACGCATCTTCCTTGGTGATATTACGCCCGCGCTTCCCTATCACGACTGCCAACTCGACTTCGTAGTCGATGGACTGCGACACCGAAGGGAAAAGTAGGATGTCGGCGTCTGGTGCAACGACCGAGGTCGGCGGCTTGGTAAAGAAAACCGGATGTTCGGTGATGCCGATTTTCTCTTTTTGCGCCCGTTCGCCTTCTGCGATGTGCTCAGCGTAGTTTCGCCCCACACAGAACACGTTCTTACGTGGCGTGGGAATGGGCGACAGAAGAGGCGCGTCTTCGGGGACGAGCAAGTCCTTGAGTTCGCCTGCCTCACCCGCAGCAACAACGGCGTTCAACGCCTCCAGCGCGGTCTGATCGCCTTCGATAATCAGCTGCATCGTGCTTACATCAAGAGCCGTATCCGGCATGAGCATCTTAATCGCACGCGAAACATCCAACCTGCTTCCGTTAGCAAGCATTGCGACACAAACGGCGTGGCCATCTAATGAAACAGTCGCTAAACGCACTCGGCTCTCCTCCTACATGCTGGCGCCCACTTAGGTCACCGATCTTGGCAGGCGACTCAGATTTGGTTGTCACTTGCCCTTGAGTTTTTGCCGACTTGGCGTTTCAATCAATCAACCAATCAGCAAATTGGGTGACAATGTGAGTGAGCCTTCAGAACTTTCGCAACGTGTCCGGGACCTGATCGACAATGCGGGATACCGGCACAACGATAGACTTCCACCTGAAAGGGAAATGTGCCAATGGCTGGGCACAACCAGAAATCAGCTGAGGCGCGTATTGGCCGAACTAGAGGCGCAGGGCCTTATCTGGCGGCATGTGGGTCGGGGCACGTTCGTTGGTGCCCGACCGGTTCTAAATCTGACGGACGTGACCTATTTGGGTGCACAGATCAAGCCTGAACAGGTTGTGGGTGTTCGGTTTACCATCGAGCCGCAGCTTAGCCGCCTTGCCGCGCTTCATTCTACGCGTTCGGATCGCGAGCAAATGAGGCTCTGCGTTGAGAGGTGCCGAGCCGCAGAAGACTGGCGCACATATGAAGCATGGGACAATAATTTGCATCACGCGATAGCCCGGGCAACGCGTAACCAGCTTTTTCTGTATTTCTTTGAGACTCTGAACTCCGTTCGAAGGTCTATTGTGTGGGGGCAACCTCGTAAAACCTATAAACCCCCCGATGATTATTCCAGTTTTCGAGAGCATGACTTGATCCTGTCGGCGATATCGAGTGGAGACGGAGAAGAGGCGGCGCAGGCCATGTTGGCTCATCTGAGGTCCGTTTACTCCCGCGTGTTGCCAGCTAGTCTTGAGGCCGACCACTAAACTAGAGCCCGACCAATTTGGGAAATGGTTTGGCTGAGCTGCGGCTGAACCTCTTGCAAATCGACGGTCACATTGGCGATGACTGAGACAAGAGCTACGTCTTTTCGGGCGTGGCACAGCATCGATCGGAACAAGGCCACAGATTGGCAAACCGATCTTTGGCAACGATGTGTTCAGGAGGATAGCGATGCACGATCTTGTAATTCCCGCGGTGAAGGTTCACGAAATACCGGTAGAAGGCGGTGGCATATTCCCGGTACGTCGGGTTTATTGCATTGGTCGAAACTACGCGGCGCACGCCATAGAAATGGGCCACGACCCAAATCGTGAACCCCCATTTTTCTTCCAAAAGAACCCTGACAACCTCGATCCATCCGGAGAATTTCCATATCCGGCTCACAGCTCGGACGTACATCATGAAGCTGAAATGTATGTGGCGCTTAAATCCGGCGGCACGAATATTTCTGTGGAAGATGCTCTGGATCATGTCTACGGCTACGGGCTTTCACTGGATATGACCCGTCGAGATCTACAGGGCGAAATGAAGAAAATGGGTCGTCCTTGGGAAATCGGGAAGGCATTTGAGCGCTCAGCTCCATGCGGACCGGTGCACAAAGCAGAAGATGTTGGGCCACTCGACGAAGGCGCAATTCGCCTATCGGTGAACGGAGAGATTCGGCAGGAAGGTGATTTGAACCAGATGATCTGGAAAGTCCCTGAAATGATCTCTTACCTGAGCGATTACTTCGAACTTGCCGCCGGTGACGTTATCCTGTCTGGCACGCCCTCTGGAGTTGGTCCAGTAAACCGCGGCGATGTATTGGTGCTGTCGGTCGACAAATTGGGTAGCCTAACTGTCAAGGTAACTTAGCAACCACACCAAACCCTCTCCGCGAAATAGGCCAACGCTTTTGTAAACGGATCCCAGATGCCCCACTTAGTTGCCGAATTGATCGCACCCCATTCTGGTACCGCAAATGCTATCGGTGCCCCAGGTCGATCTTGGTTGAACTACCTCGGGCTGCGAGAGCTTTGCGCAAAGGTCAAAAAAGATCTCCATCAGATCGGAGTAGGTCGTGGCGACCGAGTGGCAATTGTGTTGCCCAATGGCCCCGAAATGGCAACGGCCTTTATGTCCGTTGCCCAAGTGGCGACGACGGCACCTTTGAACCCGGCGTACACTTACGAAGAATACGTTTTCTACCTCAAGGATCTGAAGGCCAAGGCCCTTCTTGTAAATGAAAACGACGATGGACCTGCCGTAAAAGCTGCTGGGGACCTTGGCATCGCAATCTTGAGGACTTCTCACGATAGCTTACATTCGGCCGGACAGTTCTCCATATTGTCCTGTGACCCAATTGGCACGGCGGACACATCCGCACCGGGTGAAGATGATGTCGCCCTGATACTGCACACGTCAGGAACTACGTCGCGTCCCAAAATCGTTCCTCTGACGCAGGCTAATATCTACGCATCCGCGCGAAATGTGGCGTCGTCTTTGAGACTGACAATCGACGATCGCTGTCTGAGTATTATGCCGCTGTTTCATATCCACGGGTTGATTGCGGCTGTTGCCGCGTCTTTAGGTGCTGGATCTCAAATTAGCTGCGCCCCCGGGTTCAACGCTCTTAGTTTTTTCTCACAGGTCGCTGAAGTTGATCCGACCTGGTACACCGCAGTTCCGACGATGCACCAAGCCATTCTCACCCGCGCTGCACGAAACCAAACGATCATTGAGCAATCGCGGTTGCGCTTTCTTCGATCTTCTTCTGCTTCGTTGCCGGGCCCGGTAATGGAAGAGTTGGTGGCAACTTTTAATGCGCCCGTCATCGAAGCCTACGGCATGACTGAGGCGACACATCAAATGTGTTGCAACCCGCTTACTCCCCAAACTCAAAAACCCGGATCTGTTGGAATAGCAGCAGGCCCCGAAGTCAGAATTGCAGATGAGAACGAAAATGTTCTGATCTCTTCGAGGGACGTCGGAGAAATCGTTATCAGCGGTCCGAATGTGACGCCGGGATACGAAAGCAACCCGCAGGCAAATGCCGACAATTTTTTTGAAGTGGACGGAAAAACTTGGTTTCGCACTGGCGACCAGGGGTCGTTCGACGAAGAGAATTACCTACGACTGACCGGTCGTCTTAAGGAGCTTATCAATCGCGGTGGAGAGAAAATCAGTCCACTTGAGGTTGACGCTGTACTCTTAAGCCACCCAGAAGTCGCTCAGGCAGTTTGTTTTGCCGTTCCCCACGAAAAACTGGGTGAAGACATAGCGGCAGCTGTGGTGCTTTCAGAAGGAGCGACGATCCAAGGTCAGGAGGTCAGGGCTTTTGTCGGCGCGCGGCTCGCAAAATTCAAGGTGCCGACTTCGGTGGTTGTTCTTGAAGAAATTCCAAAAGGCGCGACTGGCAAGATACAAAGGATCGGACTAGCTGCTAAATTGGGACTGGCAAAGGCTTAGACACATGAAAGTTTGTATCTTTGGTGCCGGAGCTATCGGAGGTTACGTTGCCGCGAAACTTGCACAGACTGATACAGAAGTCAGTGTCGTCGCGCGTGGCCCCCACTTGGCAGCAATGCAGGAAAAAGGACTGACCCTTCTTGAGGAAGGGCAGGATCCGGTTTGCGTTCCAATACGCGCTTCAGACAATGCTGCCGATCTCGGCCCACAAGATTATGTCTTCATCACACTGAAAGCGCATTCCGTCCCAGCAGTCGTAGACTCAATGCAGCCGTTGATTGCAGACGAGACAACCGTAGTAAGTGGAGTGAACGGCGTGCCCTGGTGGTACTTCCACAAACTGGGCGGTCCGTACGAGGGGACGAGGTTGGCGTCAGTCGATCCGGGAAATGTGCAGTGGGACGGTTTTGGACCAGATCGCGTCCTCGGATGTGTTGTTTATCCTGCCGCCGAGGTCATTGCTCCGGGATCAATCAAGCATATCGAAGGCAATCGTTTTTCGTTGGGCGAGCCCGATGGTGCTAAATCAGACCGTGCTGGCAAGCTTTCGGCTGCGCTATCCGCCGCCGGACTGCGTGCGCCCGTCAGACCAAGAATCCGGGATGAAATTTGGTTGAAACTGTGGGGTAACTTGTCGTTCAACCCGATTTCCGCTCTTACCCACTCAACACTTGATGTCCTGTGTGCCGACGAAGGCACGCGCTCGGTAGCACGCGGAATGATGCTCGAGGCTCAGGAAGTCGGTGAAAATCTTGGCGTAAAATTCCCGATAGATGTTGAAAAACGCCTCGATGGTGGAGCGGCTGTTGGTGCGCACAAAACCTCAATGTGGCAGGATCTGGAGTTGCGCCGACCGATGGAAATTGATGCCTTGATAACTTCGGTGCAAGAACTGGGGCAACTTACAAGGACCTCAACGCCCATAATCGACATCGTCGCATCACTGATCAAACTGAGGGCAAAGGTCGCAGGTCTTTACTAGAGTCTTTGTCGGCCTTGCAACGAGAGCATTGCTTGAGGCGGATAACTGAGACGGTCTTGTCAGAAGAACTTTGCTTGAGCGGGGTAGGGGTGTTGCGTAGCTTTTGCCCCTGACCAGACCTGCCTCTTTCAAATACTTTAAAACCAGCCCCGAGATCATCCGCCTTGCGGTGATGCTGTATATCCGTTTCCCGCTCTCGCTTCGGAATGTCGAAGATCTGTTGCACGAGCGAGGCATCGACGTGAGCCACGAAACTGTCCGATATTGGTGGAACAGGTTTGGCCCGATGTTTGCTGCTGAGATCAGACGGAAGCGTGTTCAGCAGCTGCGCGCATTCTCCGAATGGAAGTGGCACGTGGACGAGGTTTTCGTGAAGGTGAATGGCAAGCGGCACTATCTTTGGCGGGCTGTTGATCATGAAGGCGAGGTGCTGGAAGCAATCGTTACCAAACGTCGAAACAAGCAAGCGGCATTGAAATTTTTCAGGAAATTGATGAAGCGACACGGCAAAGCGGAAACCATCGTCACGGATCGCTTTGCCTCATACAGAGCCGCGCTCAGAGAACTGGGCGCGCTTGAAAAACAACAGACGGGCGGGTGGCTCAACAACCGCGTCGAGAACTCGCACCTGCCGTTTCGACGACGCGAACGCGCGATGCAACGTTTCAGGCGCATGCGAAGTTTGCAGAAATTCGCCTCCGTCCATTCCTCTGTCTACAACCACTTCAATCAGGAAAGATCGCTAGCCAGTCGAGACACCTTCAAGCTGACCCGCGCCGCCGCTCTTAGCGAGTGGCGTCAACTCTGTTCCGGATAGGTTCGCGGTTTCCGCGGCAAACTGAGACTGGTTCGAATTCGTCTGACAGCACCGACGTTAGTGCTAATTGCAGCGAAGGTCTGCTCTGAGCCCAAAGCGGACGTTCCGATGCAGCGAAAAGCCATGTAATGCTCAGTGCATCTCAATGAATGTGACATCACCTGAAAACACGAATAGCATCGCGTTGTTTAGACCATCACAATCGTCAATAAGCCTGAAAATTAGACGCTCCTTCCCTAGGCAGCATCCAACCAAGCCCGAATGACTTGAAAAATCTGATCTATGCGTAAAACTAAGAGCATGAGTGAGTATTTTGATGAAATGTTCAACGGCGATGGATCACTTAGAGGTCCATACGAAGAGATCGGCCGCTGGTTCAATGCGGAAGACGCATCACGACTGAGGGCGAAACAGCGCGAAGCCGAAGAAGTGTTTAGGCTGACGGGCATCACTTTTAACGTATACGGCAAAGCCGAGGCCGAGGAACGTCTGATACCGTTTGATATCGTACCACGAGTTATTTCAGCGCGGGAATGGCAGCGGCTGGAACGCGGTATCGAACAGCGGGTGCGGGCAATCAACGCATTCCTACATGACATTTACCACCGTCAAGAAATTGTCCGGGCCGGGCGCGTGCCGGCAGAGATGATTGCCGGAAACGAGGCCTTCCTGCCGCAGATGCTTGGTGTCTCACCGCCCGGTCAGGTCTATACGCACATAGTCGGGGTCGATCTGGTGCGAACCGGACCAGACGAGTTTTTCGTTCTGGAGGACAACGCCCGTACACCATCCGGGGTCAGCTATATGTTGGAGAACCGGGAAACGATGCTAAAGATGTTCCCCGAGCTCTTCAGCGCGACGAATGTTCGTAATGTTTCAGACTACCCCCGCAATCTGAGACGATCTCTTGCTGCCTGCGCGCCGGCTTGCGCCGACGGGGAACCAACCGTCGCGGTGTTAACCCCAGGCATCTATAATTCGGCCTATTACGAACATGCGTTCCTCGCAGATCAGATGGCTGTGGAATTGGTCGAAGGCCACGACCTACGCGTTGTTGATGGGCGGGTCTGCATGCGTACCACCAGAGGCTACAAGCCCATCGACGTACTTTACCGCCGGGTAGATGACGACTTTCTGGATCCCCTGAATTTCAACGCCGATAGCGCTTTGGGCGTACCTGGTATCCTGGACGTTTACCGTGCAGGAGGTATCACAATCGCCAACGCACCGGGGACCGGTATTGCTGACGATAAGGCGATCTATTCCTACATGCCTGAAATCGTTGAATTTTACACGGGTGAGAAACCCTTGCTGCAAAACGTCCCGACCTGGCGCTGCAGTGATCCCGAGTCTCTCTCCTACGTGCTGGACAACCTGTCCGAGCTTGTTGTGAAAGAAGTACACGGGTCTGGCGGTTATGGAATGTTGATCGGACCGACCGCCAGCAAGAAAGAGATTGCGGCGTTCCGCTACAAGCTCAAATCGCGGCCCGGGAACTACATTGCTCAGCCGACGCTGTCGCTTTCGACGGTTCCGATCTTTGCGCGCTCGGGACTTGCGCCCAGACATGTTGACCTAAGGCCGTTCGTTTTGGTGTCACCCGAAGGGATCAAGATCACACCCGGCGGTTTGACCCGCGTGGCGCTTAAGAAGGGATCTCTAGTCGTAAACTCAAGCCAGGGTGGCGGGACCAAAGACACCTGGGTTCTGGAGGACTGACCATGCTGGGAAAAACTGCAGGTGGGTTGTTTTGGATGTCCCGATACCTTGAGAGGGCGGAAAACACGGCCAGGCTGCTTGAAACAGGTCAGCGGATGGCGTTGACCCGTACCAAGAATTCCGCCGAGGAATGGGGCTCTGTTCTGAAAACGGCCGGCGTTCTGGATGCGTACTACGCCAAATACGATGATGTTTCAAAAGACAACGCGGTAGATTGGGTGCTGCGCGATGCTGATAATCCATCCTCGATCAAGTCAGTCATCAAACAGGCACGAGACAACGCGCGCCTTGTTCGAACCGCGTTGACCCATGACGTCTGGAGTGCAGTAAACTCCACTTGGATGCAGATCGATGAGATCATGAAGCGCCGTGTGAATGAGCGTGATTTGCCTGCGACGCTGGAGCTTATTCGCCAACAGGCGGCTTTGGTTCGTGGTGCCACATTGGGAACCATGCTGCGCAATGACATCTTCGACTTCACCCGTATTGGTACGTTTGTCGAGCGGGCCGACAATACCGGGCGAATTCTGGACGTTAAGTACTATGTTCTTTTGCCCACGGCCTTTTCAGTGGGCTCATCACTGGACAATATTCAATGGGAAAGCATCCTCCGCTCTGTTGGTGCGGGTGGCGGGTATCGAATGACCCATGGAGAGAAAACGCGGCCGTCTGATATTGCCCAGTTTCTGATCTTGGATCAGCGCATGCCTCGCAGCCTGCACTTTTGCTGCAGAAAAATTCAGGAGAACCTGTCATACCTGCAGAAAGACTATGGCTTTGCCGGGCCTTCGTGCGAAGCGTCTAAAGTTCTCTACGAGAAATACCTGGATCAGCAAATCTCCGATATTTTCGAGCTCGGACTGCATGAGTACATTCAGGATTTTCTGATAGATCTCGGCAACTTAAGCCGTCAGATAGAAATCGATTACCGGTTCTATGAGTAGCAAATGAAACTGCACATTCGACACGAGACACGATACGATTTCGACGCGCCGGTTCCCTTCGGGCTGCAGCAGCTGAGGAAAACGCCAAAGTCATTTCGCAATCAGAGCATTTTAAGTTGGAGTACCGAGATCTCCGGCGGGCGCAAAGAGCTTACATTTGAAGACTACCACCGCAATACGGTGGAGTTGATCAGTTTCGAGCTAAATACCCGAAGCATCTCGTTGATCTCCAAAGGCGTTGTTGAGGTGGAAAACACACATGGCGTACTGGGGCGTCACGAAGGGTCGACACCATTGTGGCTATTCAAAAGAAGCACACCTCAGACAATGCCGGGGAAAGGGGTCGCCGATGTGGTAGGCGCTTTGCCAACAGGCAAACCACTTGAGCAGATGCATGCCCTGTCTGAAAGAATTCGAACACAGGTCGCGTACGAGGTTGGAAGTTCGCACCCGGGTTGGAGCGCAGAAGACGCTCTCAGAGCAGGTTGTGGCGTGTGTCAGGACCACGCGCATATTTTCATTACCTGCGCGCGGCAGATCGGAGTACCAGCACGCTATGTATCGGGTTACCTGATGATGAACGAAACGGAACTACAGGACGCGACCCATGCCTGGGCCGAAGTGCATTTGGATGGGTTGGGGTGGGTCGGGTTTGACGTTTCAAACGGGATTTCACCTGACGATCGATACATACGCGTCGCGACCGGTCTGGACTATTCCCAATCTGCACCAGTAATAGGGAACAGAATAGGGACAGCGGGCGAGCAATTGACAGTGCAGTTGCAGGTCGCACAGCAGTAACGGAGAATCTGATGACCTATGCTGTGGGCATGCGGCTGAACCGCGGACTGGTTTTCATGTCCGATACACGCACAAATGCAGGCGTGGACAATGTTTCGACCTTCAACAAAATGTTCAACTGGACAGTCGATGGTGACCGGTCGATAACCATCCTAGCGGCCGGAAACCTGGCGACTACTCAGTCCACAATAAGCCTTCTGGAAGAGCGGACGAAAGTGCCGGAAGAACGCTCGCCGTCCATACTGGAAGCGCCGACAATGTTTCAGATTGCGCAATTGGTCGCCACTACTCTGAACGACGTTATCGAGGAGCATGCCCGGAGCGGTCAGCAAGCCGACAGTGCCTTTCACGCGACACTCATTTTAGGTGGGCAGATAAGGGGCGGCCCGTCACGCCTGTTTCTGATTTACCCCGAAGGCAACTTTATCGAGGCTGGCGACGACACTCCTTTCTTTCAGATTGGAGAGACAAAATACGGTCGCCCAATTCTCGTACGCGCCTATGATCAGGAAATGAGTTTTCCGGAAACCGTAAAACTCCTGCTTGTAAGTTTCGACTCCACAATTAAGGCCAACCTATCTGTCGGAGCTCCGCTTGACCTGCTTCTGTACGATGAAGACAGCTTTGAAAGTGGTACACGGTCCAGATTCGAAACCGACGACCAGTACTTTCGCATTATTTCCGAAGGGTGGGGCGACGCATTGAAATCTGCCTTGTCCAAACTTCCGGAATACAGCTCTTGGGGAAAACTAAACGGTTGAATGCCGGCTTTGTCCGCATTGCGGTCGCTCATGCAGGCCAAATGTGCTGCGGTGCGGCTAATGGCGGCTTCGTCCGCGATACGGACGTTCGTAGATACCGCAGCGAATGACCGCCCGGAGCCCAAAGCAGACGTCGGACTTTGGACTGATATAATTTAGTTGTAACATAGATTGCGTCAGCAAGTCGGAGGAAGCTGTGCGTCTAAGATTATTACCGGCATTGAGTTTTGTATTTGCATCGATTTGCTGCGGCGCTGCTTCAGCTGGTTCATCCGGAGAGAGAAAGTTCTATTATCCAAACACAGAGCCGCTCGGTGAAGCGGAGATGCGAGTTATCTCGCTGGGAACTGGAACACCTAATTTTCGACATTCCCAAGCGTCAGCGTCGTGGTTGGTTGAACTTGGCAATGGCGACAAGTTTCTCTTCGATGTCGGAACCGGTTCGTTAGCAAACTTAGCCGCTTTGGAAATCCCATACACTTATCTCGACAAAGTGTTCATCAGCCACTTGCACGTAGATCATATAGGAGACCTCGATGCACTTTTTGTGGGTGGCTGGGTGTCAAACCGAACGGTTCCACTGCAGATTTGGGGGCCAAGTGGCTTAAAGCCAGAATACGGGACCGCTGCGGCCATGGATGGCCTCCAGAAAATGTTGGCCTGGGACGTGGCAGGCCGGCGCGGGAATATGCCCTCCGCAGGTGGACACCTTTCGGTGACTGAGTTCGACTATTCGCAGACACAAGTAGTTTATGAAAGCGACGGTGTTGTCATTCGATCCTGGCCCGCGATTCACGGCATAGACGGTTCAGTGTCCTACAGCTTGGAGTGGAAAGGACTAAAATTCGTCTATTCAGGTGACACCAACCCGAACAAGTGGTTCGTGGAGAACGCTAAAGAAGCGGATCTTGTCATTCACGAATGCTACTTAACGATCCAACAATTCATCGATATCAAAAACTACGACCCTGAACGCGCCAGATTAGTGGCAACCGTGGTTCACACGCCACCGGACGCGTGCGGAAAACTATTCTCGATGATCGAGCCGCGGCACGCGATTGCCTACCATACATTTGCCGATTTCGATATTGCTCCCGAAACAATAGCTGCAATCCGAAAGACCTATGACGGACCGCTCACTTTGGCTCAGGACATGCTCGTTTGGAATGTTTCGGAAGATACCGTGAGTGTTCGAGAGATCGTCGGATCAGAGAGTCCATTGCCTGTTGACCCCCCAAAACCTGCTGGCCCACCTGACCCCAGTGAAAGAACAGAGTTGTCAGATTGGCTTAATGCAGGTCGCCTTAAATTTAGCGGAGACTAGCCCGCGATCCGCTTCAGTGGATTTAGCGGCTGCTTTGTCCGCAAAGCAGAAGTTGAGCGGATTTCAATAAATAGCCCACTTCAAGCCCAAAGCAGACTTTCATGCACGGACGTGATAATACCTTTGCATTGGTTAAAGCGACTGAGAACACTTCATGCTTGAATTCGATGCAGAAACCACCCGGCTTCTGGACAGCGTGTACTGTCCGTCTTCAGAGTTTTTCGGAGAGCTGAGGCGTTTTCGTAACGGAGGCTCTGGTTCGATTTCTGTTTGAGTT
>NZ_JBXWOX010000036.1:0-22475 GCF_059611125.1 Ruegeria sp. CDSB029 | reverse complement strand
CCAACGCTTCGAGGGCGGTGATCTGGTTGTCCGGCGCGACGACCGTCAGGTTGCCATCCGCATCCGCTGACAGATCCTGGATCTGGATATTCAGGACGCTTGCCAGATCCGCTGCGGTGACATTTGCCACATAGACCAGCTTGACCGGCCCGGTCGGCGTATTGAGGGACAGTTCAGTCCCCGAGGCATCCTCCGTAAGGACGACGGCAGCCTGGAATTCAACATCGCTCCATCCGAAGTGCGCTATGATTTCGGACAGATCCAGCGTGTCGCCCTCAGCGATGGAAAAATCCGAGATGTAGTCGCGCGCGTCGTCCAGAGCGGGAACTCCATATCCGAAAGTATCGCTCCCCGCCCCTCCGGTCAGGTAATCCGCACCGCCCGCACCGACGATCAGGTTGTTCGCCCCATCGCCGGTAATCCGGTCGCCTGCATCGCCACCGATCACATCGGTTGCCACCGGCAATGTGCCCGTCAGGGTTCCGAAAGACCCGGCCTGCTGACCGATTTCCGCCAGCAGCAGATTATACATGTCCTGCGCGTATTGCGCATAGCTTTCTTCGGTATAGTGCACGTTATCCGGGGACAGGCCATCAACCCCGACCGGATTGTCAAACAGAATGAGCGTGGAGTACTGGGCCTGCAGCGATGTGATCAGGGCGCGCAGCCCCGGCACATAGGTTCCGTTGCCCGCATCGCCGACCACCTCGACACCATCGACGATCGAATAGCCTTCATTGATGAAATAGGCGTATTCCTCGGGTGTCGCAGACAGGATTTTAGGAGCCAGTGTCGAAACGACCAGATATTTTTCCGCGTTCCCCGCATAGGCGTAAAACTGGTCCACCGCATCCTGCATGTTGCTTATCAGGTTCGGGAAACTGTTGCTAAAGAAGTTGTTCTTGTTGAAATCATTGGTCCCGGCCATCAGCAGCACGATGTCTGGAGAATAGGTCGACAGGCTCAGCGAGATATCCACCGGACTGCTGTCGTCATTCTTGACCATGTTGCGCAAGGATTCCCCGCCCAGACCGGCGTGATCGGGATCCATCATTCCGTCCGGACCGGCCTGCATCCCTCCGACATAGTCGATCCAGTCACCGCCATCGACGATGAGATCAAACAAATCCTGACGGTACCCATCGGTGGTGGTCGGGTCGAAGTCCGGTGCCGTTACATCGACGTAGCCGACCGTCAGTGAATCCCCCAACGCCATGACCTTGGCGGCCCAGGCGTAATTCCCCTCGGTCAGGTTGATGACATAGGCCCGATCGTCGCCCGCAAAGGATATCGCGCCGTTTTCATCCAAAGGAGCTACCGGCCCATATTCAGTATAGGATACCGATGAATAGGTTGCCTGTGCCGTGGCATCGTCCGCGACGGGCCCGTGCCAGTGTTCCAGCCCCTCACCTCCGGTCCAGATGTTCATATACATCTTCATGGGCTCGTTGGGGATCAGTGCCGGCGCGGTCTCTGTGATCACCTCATAAAGAAGCATGTCATCGGCGTACCAGCTGATACTATCGGGTGTCCAATCAATGCGATATGTGTGCAATCCGGCGGCGGCGTCAAAGCCAAGATCGATCTGCACGCTGCCATTGTCACCCAGCTTCTGGTCGCCAAAGTAATAGTTGATGTTCACTTTGGTGGTGTCGTCGCCCAGAAATTCGAAATCGATCTCATTGTGCCGGGCAGCTCCGAAGAAGGTGCTGCTGAACAGGAAGAAGGACGACACCACGCCCGACGTGTCCGAGGCGACCATCTCGACCTCGTAGCTTCCGTATCCGTAGAAATCCTGCGACTGAAGTTCGGAGCCGGTGAAATCCTTGCCGTCAGTGTCGATGCCGTCAAAGGTCAGAACTACTTCGCCCGGAGGTGCCAGAAGATAGCCGGCATCCCAGGCGGTCTGGTTCCAGCTGGCCGCCACCGCGAAATCGGACACGTACCAAAGATCATTCAAATCCAATTGGTCAAAAGTTTCATTAAGCAACGTTACCCCCCACACACAATACCTGCACAGAAAACTCACGGTCCTTGCGGATACCGTGCGCAAATCCCACCCGGCTCTCGAATTTACCCGAACCAGACTTGCGCCTCGCTCGCGATTTCAGAGCCCCTCAAATTTTTTAATTACCCCGACATTCTATTGACAATGCTTGAGGCAGGCAAGTCGGGCGCTCCCGGCCGGGGCTCACACCAGCGCCCCCCCCGGCTTCGGGAAACGAAAGCCTCATTGATGTAAGATTGTCTTCAATCGGGAAGCACGAAGGGCGCCGGGTGGTTCAGCGCGCGAAATCGGCAAGACAGGCCCTGAGGCTGCGCCATTGCAGCGCCACCGAAGCGGCCCAGGCCACTGTCACAAGCACGGCCGACCAGCCGAAAATGGCCCAGCCTCCAACATGCCGCGACAGCGCGAATGTTGCGCCCCAGGCCAGAGCGGACACCAGCGCCGGGACGACCATGGCACCGACGGCCCGGCGCCGGCTGAACGGAACCGCGCGCCGGACGAAAGACCAGTAGCGCGGCGTATAGGCCAGAACGAACAGGCTGATGGTTGCGGCCACGGCTTCGATGCCGAACGGCACCGCCAGAGACAGCGCAATAAGCCGCAATACGGTGCGCTCGGTGACCATGCGCAGGCGCAGGCCGGTTCGATCCACGGCCTGGAACATCACACTGGCCGTCGCAACCGCCGCCTCCACCGCAAAGCCCGGTGCCGCCAGTGCGAACAGCACCCCGACCTGCCGCCAGGGTTCCGAGAACAGCACCGCGAACAGATCCTCTCCCGCCCCGGCCAGAACCGCCATGGGCGGAAAGACCGCCAGCGCCAAAAGGCGAATACTGCCTATATAGAGCACTCCGAGCTGGACCTCGTCCCCCTGCGCGGCAGCCATGCGTACATAGGTGACCTGTGCCATCGGCCCGCACAGAGCCATGGTCGGCTGGATGAGCAGCCGCTGGGCCATGGAAAAAAGACCCAGGGATGACGGGCCCAGCTGTTGTCCGATCAACATCATCGGCACCTGTCTCTGCGCCGTCTGCAGCAGCGATACCCCTAAGGAATTGCGTGCAAAAATCAGATGTCCACGCAAGGCGGTCCGGTTGCGTGGCGACATCGGACGGAAGCCGCTGAGCGCAAACCCGGCTCCGCACTGAACCAGAGCCAGAACGATCTGCTGGCAGATCAGCGCCCATGCCCCTGCCCCTGTCACGGCCAGGCTAACCGCCGCCATCATGCCGGCTGCCGCCGCGCCGGCGCGGATCAGCGCCAGTATCCGGAACCGGTCGTCATGTTCCAGACGGGCATTGGGAACTGCCGCCCAGGACAAAAGCATCGGCACCACCGATAACGCGGCCACCAGCCCGGTCAGCTGCGGTGTCGCAAAGATACGGCTCCAGACCGGAGCGATGGCCAGGGTGATCAGCATCAGGCCCAGTCCGATACAGACCAGCAGCCAGAAAACCGCGCTCCATTCGGCCAGATCGAATGCCCTCTGCCGGATCAGGGACCGGCTGAGCCCCGCATCGCTGAACAGCTGGGCAAAAAGAACCACCGACATCGACAGCGCCACCAGGCCGAATTCCTCGACCGACAAATAGCGGGAGATGACAGGCAGAACCAGTAGCTGGGACAGGGCCGTGAACAGCCGGGCGGCGCTCAGTGCGCCGGTGCTGACGAGAAACCGCTTCCCCATTTAACTACCGTTCCGACCGGTGAAGCAGATTGCACGCATCTGAATAAGCATGACCTCTATCGGCTGGATGAAATACTCTTGGAAGGCCGGAGGAACATGGTGCCCCCCAGTTCCGCCGCACATGAATTGGCCGACTACACACCATCATCCGACGCGCATCAAGCCCAGTCGGAAATGCTCCTTCTTTCTTTTTCTAAAAATTTCTTTTAGCCTACCACAGATTTTGTTTTGAGCGATGACTATGTTTACAAGTGTTTTCCGCAGCCGCCCGGCTTTCGCGGAGGGTCTCCCATTCACCAGCCTTTGCCGTGGTGCAAGAGGGTAACGAATGCGAATCCTCGTTCTCGCCCCGCAACCGTTTTTCATCCCGCGCGGCACGCCGATCGCGGTCCGGGCGCTGCTGCAGGTTCTGGCTCGCGAAGGGCACGACTGCGATGCGCTTGTCTACGCGGAAGGCACCGATCCGGGGCTTGACCGGGTTCGGCTTTTCCGGGTTCCGGCTCTGCCTGGCACCCGGAACATGCCGCCGGGGTTTTCCCTGAAAAAGGTGCTCTGCGACGCGGTCATGTTCCCGATGGCCGCATGGCGGCTGGCGCGCGGCAGATACGACCTAGTGATCGCGGTAGAGGAAGCGGCCTTTATGGCATTGGCGCTCAAACCGGTCTTCCGGGTGCCCTATATCTATGACGTGGACAGCTCGATCCCCGAGCAGATGGGCGACAAGTTCGACCTGCCCGGATGGCTGCGCCGCCTGATGGAGGGCACGGAGGCGCGCGCCGCGCGCGGCAGCATCGGTGCCATCACCTGCTGCCGGGCATTGCAGGATCTGGTCGAGGGATATGCCCCGGGCCTGCCGGTGCAGACGCTTGAGGACGTGACCCTGGTCGAGGAAGACCCGCCCGGGACCGCACCCGAGGATTGTCGCTTTGACGAGCCGGTGGTGATGTATATCGGCAATCTCGAAAGCTATCAGGGAGTTGATCTGCTGCTCGAGGGGTTTGCCCGCGCGCTTGGCGGCGGGCACCAGGCCCGGCTGGTGATCATCGGCGGCTCGGACCAGCACGTGGCGCAGCACCGGGCTCTGGCGGAACGTCTCGGCGTGGCCGGGCATGTGTCGCTCCTGGGGCCGCGCCCGGTAGAGCGGATCGGGGAATACCTGGCCCAAGCGACGATCGTGGCCTCCCCCCGGACCCAGGGCCGCAATACGCCGATGAAGGTCTATTCCTATCTCGACAGCGGCAGCCCGCTTCTGGCGACCCGCCTGCCCACCCATACGCAGGTTCTCGACGACAGTATCGCGATGCTGGTGGAGCCCGACGCCGACGACATGGCCCGCGGCATCGGCGCATTGCTGGCCGCTCCGGCGCTGCGTCAGCGTCTCGCCGATGCCGCGCAGGAGCGGGTCCGGCAGGAATTCAGCCCCGACGCCTATGCCCGCAAGCTGTCCGGCTTCCTGTCGGAGCAGATTGCTCCACGGCTCGCGCTCAGTTGAAGCCCGGCCCATTTCAGAAAGCGACATCTCATGAAACTCACAAGCAAACTGGCACGGCGCACTGCGGAAATTCTGACTGCTAACCTCAGACCCTATGACATGCAGCGGCTGACCAAAACCCTTGTCGATCGTGCACGCCCAATCGAAGAGCACCACGACTTTATCTGTCCGCTTTGTGGTTATGAAGGACGTTTCAGTCCGATCTTCGGGTCCGACGCAATCCGGTTTTCCTCCGAATGTCCGTAATGCCATTCCCGAGAACGCCACCGGTTCCTGAAGCTGTGGATGGAGGGGGATACGCGTTGCCGGCATTTCGGTCGCTTTCTGCATTTCGCACCCGAATCGATCCTGACCAGAGAGCTGGCCCCGAAATGCGACCAGTATCAGACTGCCGATATTGAACCAGGACGCGCCGATCTGGAGCTGAACATGGAAGCGCTTGCGCTGGACGATCAGTGTATTGACGCCATCATGGCCAATCACGTTTTGGAACATGTTGATGATCGCAAGGCGCTGGCCGAACTGTTCCGGGTGCTGCGTCCCGGCGGATTGGCCATCCTGACCACGCCCGTGGTTTACGCTTGGTCAAAAAGCTATGAGAATGACGCCATGCGCGGCCCGAAGCTGCAGCATCTGCATTTCGGGCAGAATGACCATGTCCGCATATTCGGCACAGATATCGAAGACCGAATTCGCACCGCCGGATTCGATCTGGAAGTTTTCAACGCTGACGGCGAGATGGCCGCCCGCTACGCCACGATCCGCGGAGACACGATCTATGTGGTAACACGCCCGATCGGATGAGACCGATCCGGTGGGTGCTTATTCAAGGCTAAAGGAACCAGATATGGCGATACGTTCAGACGGAATTTCCAGACTGCCAGATCGTCGTGAGGTCATGTGATTATGCAAGAGTTTGGATCCTGCCAACGGTGCAGACATAAGCGGGAAATTCTGCTAAGAACCAAGGTGGTTTCAGCATATGCGTAGGCAATTTTCGTTTCATTTTTAGTCGGTGGAGTTTGGTGTGATGAGTGGCTGGAGACTGCGTTCGGGGCTTTTTTTAATAGCGCTTTTTACCCTGATGCTGGAATTGGTTCTGATCAGGGTTTTTGATGTCCTCTTTACGACGAACATCGGATACATGGTCATTACTTGCGCGATGTTTTCTTTCGGTCTCGGCGGCCTGTTCCTCTCATTACAGTCGAAAAAGAACCGTGGAGTTTCTCAACGCTTCGTTACAAACTGCGCGCTGATCAGCGCGGCAGCGGCGCTGATACTGCTTCCGGCTACCAACGGTCTGCCCTTTGATCCCAAAAAACTGACATCCGAGCCAGTCACCCAACTGATCACATTTGTCGGCATCTATGGCGCCTTGCTCATTCCCTTCTTTTTTTCGGGGCTGGTCTTCGCAAAGGTCTTCTCTGAACATTCAGAAGATATACAGGTGCTTTATTTCTTCGACCTTTTGGGAGCTGCAATCGGGTGTGTTCTTTTCATTCCCTTCCTGCCGAAAATCGGCCCCGGGGGGCTGATGTTCGCAGCCAGCGCACTTGCGCTTGTCGCCAGCGCATTGTTCGACCCGAGCAAGAAGGCGTCTATTCTCAAGGTGGCAATGGCCGCGCTTGTCGGCATTGTGCCGGTATTGCGCTACCCGGACATCTACGACTTCCAGCTGCACATGGAAAAGCGTGGTCTGAAAACGGCGCAGGAGGAAGGCAGGATCGAGTTCACCCGCTGGGATCCGATATCAAGGGTGGATATTGCCTGGTCCGAGACGGAACCGCATACGAAACATGTGGCCTATGATGGGGGTTCACAAAGCAGCGTCTTTTTCCAGTTTGACGGCGACTATGACGCGCTCCGGGACGCTCTTGACCGGAACTCGGCAAGCACCTTGTCCGAGCAGTTCTGGTTCAGCGGCGTTCTGGCGTCGCATTACCTGAAACGTGATAGCGGGCACAGCGCGCTGGTTATCGGCAGCGCCGGCGGTCAGGAGATCAAGGCCGCGCTAACCTACGGGGCCGGCCGCGTGGTCGGCATCGAACTTGTCGGAACCGTTATCGAACTGGCCCAGACCTATTATGCTGATTTCACTGGACAGGTTCAGAACCATCCGAACGTGACCGTCTTGTCGGATGAAGGTCGGGCATATCTGCGCCAGTCACCGGAACTATTCGATGTCATACAGATTTTCAGCAATCACACGACATCAAGCATCGCCTCGGGTACTGGTGCCATGGCAACGACGTATCTTCAGACATCCGATGCCTACAAGGAATATTTCACGCATCTGGATGCTGATGGCATCCTGCATATCAACCATCATATCTATCCGCGCATGGTCACAACGGCCGCGCTTGCTTGGAAAGAATTGGGGCGCACCGACTTCCAGGATCATGTCCTCGTGGTCAATCGTCCGGGATCCGAAACCGACTTCCTGCCGACCATGCTGATCAAGATGTCTCCCTGGACCGAGGAAGAGGTCGGCGAGACGGTTGCGTTTTTCTCCGGATTTGACGACACGCTGCGCCTGGTGGAAGATCCGGTCAACCACTCGAAAAGTTTTCTTCCTCCGCAGTTCTATTCTGGTGAGTTTCCCCACGACCTGACCCAAAACACAAAGATGCGGCTGTCTCCGACAACGGATGACAGGCCCTTTTTCAATCAGCTTCGCCGGGTTTCGGGATATGTAGAGGCGGACGCGGATGCCTATGTCAACCGCTCCATGGCGGGTCTTCTGAATTCGCAAATGGCCGGGCCGGTTCCGGTCGACCTTGCCCATCTGATCGTTGTGGCGGTGTGTTCGGTTCTTTTCGCGCTGGTGTTCATCGTCGTGCCGCTGGTGTTTTCCCCAGCCGGTCGTGAAAAGTGGGATGGTAAGTTCTCCCTGATCGGATATTTCTCGTGCCTCGGATTCGGCTTCATCGTTCTCGAACTTGCGTTCATTCAGGTGTTCATGAAGTTTATCGGCAGCCCACTGATGACTGCCGCGGTCGTGCTGTTCACCATGCTGGCATCTGCCGGAATCGGCAGTTTTGCCTCGACCTGGCTGGACATCAGACCCTCGAAACGTTGGTGGGCCCCTTTCGCGGGGGTGATTTTGGTAGGTATTTTGCTGATCAACATCTACCATCCGATCTTTGATGCGTTTCTTAGTGCGTCTCAGCTTGTTCGGATACTCATCTCATTCGTGGTGATTTTTCCTTTGGGTTTTTTTCTGGGCATGCCCTTCCCGCTTGGAGTGCTGACACTTCGGTCAGCTCCATCCGGGGCGATTGCCTGGGCTTGGGCGCTTAACGGCCTTTTTACTGTGGTCGGCGGGGTATCGAGTGTTGTCCTGGCGCTGCTGGTTGGCTTCCAGATTACGATTGCCATCGCGTTGGGTGTCTATGTTCTGGCCATGATATTCTACACCATGATGAAAACCGCTCATGTGGGCATTACTGGAAATGACCAATATGCAACGGTCTGATATCCGCAGATTCCGACCTCACCTTTGTGTGCCAGATCACATCTCCGCGCTATAGCCCGGCTTTGGCAAGCGCGGTCTCGAACAAGCCGGAAAGTTGCAGTGCCGCTGTTCGGCTGAGGTGCGAGCGATCATGATACAGCACGACCCCGTCACGATACATCGGGCAGCTATCCGCGCCGCACAGCACAAGATGAGGCTTGACCGGGATTAAGTCGTATTCCGCAACCATCCGGTCAAATGCCGGAAAGATCTTGGCGTTGCGTGTATCGAAATAATGCCTTGGGATAGTGACCTCGGCAGGGTTCTCCCCGCGCGCGACACTTCGGGCGAGCACGGTTGGTATGTGATTTGCATAGACCGGTACGGGATAGACAATCACGATTTTCTTGCCCGCTTCGCGCAATGTGCGGATCGTCCGCCTCATCTGGGTAATGTAGAAATCCGTGCGATCCTCATCCGGGGTCAGGATATGGTCACGTGTGCCGATTTCAATCGGTGGAAATGAGACCTCTCCGAAACCGAACGCGTCGAACCATCCCTGTGTATAGAGCGCCGGGCGCATCGTGATGACAACGGTTTCGATGCTCGGGCTGTCGAGGATCGTGTGCAGCGCCGCGTCATAGAAAGCTCCGCACCAATGATTTTCATTGCTGGGATCATGCCATTCGAAACCTTCCACCGGGGGGCATCCCAGCCTGGCAAAAAAAGCGACCGTCTTTCCGAGGCGCTGACCGGCAAGATCAAGCGCCGGAATAAAGGCCGGGCCATTGCTGTCTCCCCAGAGTGCAATCTGTGCCTTCGTTCCCGGCGCGCCGTAAAGACAGGGGGTTGCCCAACTGGCCTCTGCATTGACACGGGTCAGGCATTCGTCATAGCGCGGATCCTTGTCGTGGGTGGCATCGGCAATGCGCAACACTTCCGGGGAGAGGCGTTGCGGAAAGCCCGCATTGACCCAGGTCATTCCCCCGGCAAGGGCAAGGCATGCGATCCCCGCCCCGGCCCCTGCAAAAATCCGCCAGCGTCGGGGGCCACCCGGAGGGCGGCGAAAGGGTTGTTCCACGAAGCGCCAGCTCAATCCGGCAATCGCGACCGACAGCAGGAAAAGCACCACCATCGCCGGCACGCCAGGCATGTCGAAACTCCAGTACACGTAAAAGACGATAAGTGGCCAATGCCAGAGATAGAGCGAATACGAGATACGGCCTATCCAGACCGGAATGGCCATCGACAACAAACCGCCAGCGGAGGTCGGGCCGGCCTGTCCTGCGATGATGACACATGCAGCCCCGACGGTCGGCAAAAGTGCGGCGTGGCCGGGAAAGCGTGTGCCTTCGTCAATCAGAACACAGGCCAGCAGGATCATGACAAGCCCTGTGGCAGAGATTGCCTCACGCAGCGTCCGGTTCTCGGGTGCGGGGATGACCCCCAGTGCAAGCAAAGCCCCAAGTCCAAGTTCCCAGGCCCGCCAGGGCAAAAGATAGAACGCTGCCGTCGGCAGTGGCTGGGTATAAAACACACTCAATGCCAGTGACGCGAATGTCAGCGCGCCGAGCCAGAACCACATCCGCGTTCTGAGTCGTGCAAAGATCAACATCAGAATCGGAATGATGACATAGAACTGCTCTTCGATGGCCAGCGACCACGTATGCAAAAGTGGTTTGGTGTAAGCGCTTGGGTCGAAATATCCTGCCTCCCACCAGAAAAGCAGGTTTGAAGCAAAGAAAACCGCGGCAACAGCGCTTTGCCCCAGTTCCGAAAAATCGACCGGCATCATGAAAGCTGCCCCTATGCCAAGGGCAACCCCGATCATGAAAAACAGAGCAGGAAAGATGCGCCGGATTCGCCGCTCATAAAAGTTTAGTATGGAAAACCGCCCATCAGCGATTTCACCCGCAATAATTGACGTAATCAGATAACCGGAGATGACAAAAAACACGTCCACGCCGACAAATCCGCCGGGTATCCAGGGGATGCCCAGATGGAACAGAACAACCGGGATTACGGCAACGGCCCGCAGACCATCAATATCGGGGCGATATGTCTTTAAACTCATACACGTCTCCCGGGGATACCACAGGTGCGGATGATCCCGGTGGTTGCCCACAGGCGCTTTTAACCAACCTGTCCAGAATGGCTCAGAAGATGCCTTGTCGCAAGAGTTGCCATGGTTGATTCGTAGCTCAATCGGGACTCGGGATATGGCGATCTGATGGTATCAGGGCATTCATCTGCCGGATATGTTCGGGCAGAAAGCGGGTCATGAAGTCATAGCGATCGACCACAAAGCGGCGGGCGGCAGGACCTAGATGAGCGTAGGCACCCGGATTGGCCAGCACGTCGATCACCTGGGGGTCTGTTCCGGCTGGGGGCAGAATGACACCTTAAGGCGGTATGACTATACGTCTTCGGCGTCTTTGATCAATCTGTAGGCTGTTGATCTAGCGATGCCGAGTTGTTTGGCAGCCTGTCCAGCGGTCATTCCGGCTTGGACGAGGTTTTGCAGCGCCAAGACGGTTTCTGTTTCGAGGGGTGGTCGTCCTGGTTTTCGACCTTGCGCTCTGGCGGCTTCGATGCCGTCTTTTGTCCGTTCGGAGATCAGGCGGCGTTCAAAATGGGCGATGGCTCCGAAGACATGAAAGATTAATTCACCGGCGGCGGAAGTGGTGTCGATACGTTCCTCAAGGCTGATCAGTCCGATATCTTGGGATTTCAGATTTTCGACGGTTTCCAAGAGCTCCTTGAGGGAACGCCCGAGCCTGTCCAGTCGGATGATCGCTAAGCTGTCGCCGGGGCGCGCGTGGTCAATCAAATCGGATAGGCCCGGTCGGTCAAACTGTTTGCCAGACACGACATCCTTGAACACGCGGATGGCCCCGGCATCTTTGAGGCGGGTGACTTGACTACTGAGGTCTTGATCCGCGGTCGAGACCCGCGCGTATCCGAGGATATCGCCTACACGCGATGTCATATTTCCAGTGGTCTTAAGAACTGCCGGTCATATCGCCTGATGCAGTTCATCTTTTCTGCAAATTCGAATGCCTTTTTGCACTCGGGGTCACTTTTGCTGGCGATGAGGTATTCTTCATATGCTGCAAGCGAAGGAAATGAGAACAGCGTGACGGTGAGGTCGTTGGCGCTTTCATGGGGCAAGTAATATCCGTGATGTTTTCCGCCATGCTTTTCCACGAGGGGAATCCACATGCGGGCATATTCTTCAAACTCTTCAACTTTATCCGGATTCAATTCGTATTTGACGTAACAGGTGATCATAGCGTGTCTTTTAACTGTTCGTTTTTGAGGCAGGTTTCCGGACAATCCGGACAACCGGTGTTTTGCCAACCAAACCTGTCTCATTATTCGTCTTTATATTATGCGCTGTCTCAAAATGATCAACACCATTTTGAGGACAATCCCATGCCAAGACGATCCATCCTGACCGAGTGCCAGCGTTCGGCGCTTTTCGATTTGCCCACCGACGACGCGTCGATGCTGCACCACTACACCCTCGCCGATGATGACCTTGAGCATATCAACGACCGAAGGCGTCCCTGATCGGCTTGTGATGCGGCCTGTAGACCACAGAGGTACGCTCGGAATTCGTGGCGCCGGATCGTGCTGGGTCAGAAACACCAGCTGATGGCCGCCCTGGGCCACCAGCCACTGAATCAACTCGCGATACTGACCCGGCATGTTCTGGTGGATAAACAATATTTTCATGTCCGGGAATCTTCCGCAAAAATGACATGACGCATGGTCTCAGCCCTGCCCGTATATTTCGGGCTGGGACAGGGCCATGCAGCCGCTGACAACCCCCGTATGCATCGTTGCGCGCAACAACCAGAAATAGCGCCTGTCCGCAGACCAGCAGGTAGCCAGCATCATCAGCACACAGAAAAGCACCTTCACCCCGGCAGTTGCGGACAGCCCGGACTTTTCGGGCAGGGTCAGGGCGCGTGAGGCAAAGCTTTGCCCGGCACGATATTTGCGCCGCATGAGCCAGGACAGCTCTAACCGCTCTGGAGGTACCATCTCACTGACGATCGCGGCATCGCAGATTTCGAAGCGGGCCCCGGCGCGGTGCAGGCGAAAGAAGAACTCGGTATCTTCGCCACCAGATTTGCCGCGAGCCAGATCGAACCGCGCCTGCCGCCAAGGGGCGGCGTTCCATCGCAGCAGCGCGTTGCAGGTGTGGCCGGTTTCCACCTCGCTGCCTCGCCGCTCTGGCTGGTTCGAGTGGTGATCCTGACGCCGCATCCAGCCGGGAGTGCCCGGGCTGTAATTGGCCTGGGACGGACCAAAGACTGCGTCCGCGCCGGTCGTCGTGGCACAATGCAACAACTGCGCCAGCCAGTCCGGGTCGGCCTGCTCGTCATCATCCAGGAACGCCACCCAATCCGCATCCGCCGAATCCAGACAGGCATTCCGCGCAACCGAGATATTGCGGGCGGGCGCGTGAATGTAGAGCACGGGCACAGACATGCTTTCGTCGACCTCGGCGATTGTCGCGCGGGCGCTGTCGGTGTCGTCATTGTCCGCGACGATGACCCGGATTGCGACTGTTTCGGGAAGGCGCAGCGCCGCCAGAGAAGCGAGCGTGTTGCGCACGGCAGGCCGGCGAAAGGTGCACAGAGTGATATCGATACGGGTCATGCTTGTCCTCGTTTCCGGTTCTGTGCCCGGCGCGCTGCGCTGCGGATGGTCTGGGTCAGGAAACCAGCCCCCCAGGCATTGTGCATGATCCCCAGAACCGGACCTGCCCACAAGCCACAGGCGCTGTGCAATTTGATGGTGCCGGCCAGCGACACTATCAGCAGGGCAGCGAAATACGCGACGGGCCACAGAGCCGCCAGAGGTAGAACCGAAAACAGCAGCAGCCCAAGGAACAGCCCGGCCAGGTTGATGACCGGAATTATCTGCCGCAGCCGGGGACGCATTCTGTGTTTCAGAACCGTCCGTGCCCGGCCCCGGCCATAGTGCCAATACTGCCGCCAAAGGGCGACCGGGGCGGCGCGCATGCTGTAATCTAGGCGGATATCCGCATCCAGCCAGACCTTTCCCCCCGCGAGTGCAAGGCGGTGATCGTACTCGGCATCCTCGTTATGGCTGAAGGTTTCGTCATAGCCCCCGATCCTGCGGAACCAGTTCAGGCGAAATCCGGCATGATGGCCGTGATCGACCCAGCCCGAGCGCCGCCCGCCGCGATGAGCTGATCCCCCCGAACCCAACGGTGTATCGACGATCCAGGCGGCGGCTTTCTGAAAGCATGACGTCCCGGTCGCATCCATCGGCGTGGCCAGGGATGCGGCTTCGGGCTGGGCGGCAAGGCTTTCGGCCACGGCCCGCACATAGCCCGGCGGATAAACCGCATGGGCGTCGCAGCGCACCAGAATCCTATGGGCAGGCCCGGTCATGACCGCCGCCACCGCGTTGACTGCCGCCGATTGCAAGCGCTGCGGGTTGTCGATCCGATGCAGATTAGGAAAGCGTGCGCGCAGGCTGTCCACCAGAGCAACCGTTGCGTCCCGGCTTCCGCCATCCGCCACAACCACGCAAACCCGTGCCATGAAATCATCCTCTCCAATCAAAGACTCAAGGCAGGCTTCGATATGGGTGGCTTCGTTGAGCACGGGAACGGCAACAAGGATCTGTTCCGGGATGCAATCAGAGAGACCGGGCGAACTGTTCTGCATATTTCAACTCACTCCCTGCACGCATGAAAAAGATGCCCGTAGCGCCCGACAATCCCGGGCCGCCTGAAAATTACCGAGCCATCTCCCGATGGCAAATTTGTTCCAATGTCTCGCATTAGACCATGTTCCCCCCTTCCCCGCCAAGCCGGAAAACCGTGGCTTGGAGCGCACCCGCTTCTTCGCCTAACATACCTTACGTCTGGATTACGGGATGGTTTTTCCGGATCCCTGCGGCGCGTGGCTCAGGCGCCGTGGGGGCAGACATTTCCGCTTTGCGCTCTACCAGCAGGCAGATCGTGATGGGCGGGTATTTTGTGTCAGTAATATTCGTATCCGGAGGATTTGTCTTTTCTGGCCATCGTCAAAATGGCACAGGTCAGTTTTGCCGAACATTCCTTGAGAATGCGCACGCCGTTTTCCAGCTCTTTCATCGTGGTCTTGCCCTCGCGGACAAGCAGGACAACGTTGTCGGCCAGTTTCATGAGCGACACCGCATCCGACACGGACAGCAGCGGCGCTGTATCAAAAATGACCACATCGAACATCTCTTCGAGCGCGCGCACCAGCGCATCCATTTGCGACGACATCAGAACCGCGGCCGGATCCTTCAGGTTGGTCCGGGCGCTGAGGACGGACAATCCCGAATGCGGGTCCAAATGCAAGGCTTCTTCCAGGGTCGCTGTTCCGTTCAGCACGTCCACCAGATCGGGGTGGGGCGGGGTGCCGACCATCTTGCCAACGCCGCCCCGGCGCAGATCGGCTTCAACCAGAATACAGGACTTGCCCATCTGTGCCATGGAACGGCCCAGCATCACGCTCGTCGTGGTCTTGCCCGCATTTGCGCCACACGAAACGACCGTCACGATCCGGCCGGGACCATCAGCCGGAGAAAGCAGTAGGAAACCACGCAGACTCCGAACCGCCTCGGAAAGCTGGGACTGCGGTTTCTGCAGGACGAACCCCGGAGGATCGGGCTTGTGCAGCAGACCGCCCAACCGGGGCAATACCAGAACATTGGTTCCGCTCATGGTAACACGCAACTGTTGAGACGAAGATACGACATGATTGTCAAAGGATCGGACCAAAACAAGGCCCAGACCCAGCATCATGCCCGCGAACATGCCCAGTGCGACGGCCAGCTTCTTGCGCGGGGTCGCCGGTGATTGCGGCGCGCGCGCATAAGAAATCACCTGCGCATCCGCTTCCTGTAGTTCCACCACTTCGCTGGTTTCAGTGAATTTTCCGAGAAAGCTTTCATAGGTGACGCGATTGGCTTCAAGCTCGCGTTCAAGCTGCGCCATCGTGACGGCGCGCTCGAACAGCTCCAGTTCCTGCTGCTCTAGCTCGCGCAATTGCTGTTGCAGCGTAACGACGCGCGCCCGGACCACTGATTCAAGGTTGACCTTGTCGGTGCGCAGCCGGGCAACCTCGGTTTCGACCGACCTTTCAAGTCGCGCGATTTCCTCGTTGGCGTCCCGAACCTGCAGGCTGTTTTCGCCAAACCTTTCGTTCCAGAGCGCCCGGCGTTGCTCGATTGTGGCAATCTCGTTGCGCAAGCTTATCAACAGATCGGACGAGAACAGGCCGGCCGCCGCAGCGGTCCCGCCATTTTTCATGAGCGTGTCGATTTCGGACAGCTCGGAGGTCAGAGATGCCTTCTCCGCACTGGCGGTACCCAGGCGGCTGGACAGTTCACGCAACTGCTGTTCCAGACGTTCCTTGGATCCGAACCCGTCGACGAAGTTCTTGTTACGATAGTCGACAACCGCGCGCTCGGCCTCTTCCAGGCGTTGGCGCAGCGCGGTCAGGCGGGTGTCAAGCCCGCTGGTTACGCGCTGGATGGCGCGGAATTTGCGGTTCAGCTGTTCCTCGAGATAGACATTCACAACCGTATTGGGCACGGCCGCCGCAAGCTGACGGTCGCTCGAGGCATAGGTGATGTCCACCAGATAGGTGTTGCCGACCTGCTGGACCCCCAGGTCCGCCGCCAGGGTCCCGACATAATCCGCCTGATCTCCGAATTGTTCGTGCCCGGCAGCTGCCGCGCGGACAACCGGGTTCTGGGCATCCCGCCCCCCCGCCGCCAGAGGAGGAGACGACCCGCTGCGACCCAAAATCGCCTTGATTCCATTCTTTGCAGCTGTCGCGATACGGCTGATCAGCGAAGGCTCCTCCGGGTCTTGCGGCGTGGCGTTGAAGTCGGGGTTCGTACTCAGCTCCAGCCGTTCCGAAACGCCGGTCAGGATTTGGCCCGAGGTGATGATGGCGATTTCACCCGCGATGTCAGCATTGTCCAGATTGAGCTCCTGGAACAGGTTGCCCAGGGTATCATCGGCCCGGTTTTTCTGGCCAAGCATAATCTGCGCGGAGGCCTTAAAGATTGGTGTTTGACGCTGCACCACGACAATGGCGAACAGCGCGCCCAGAATTGTTGCGGCGAAGATGATCCACCAGCCGTTGCGAACGATCCGGGCAAGGCGAATGAGATCAAGATCATCATCGGAGTGCCGCGTGGTGGTATCAAAAGCCAGTCGGTTCATATCTGTCTTTCCTGTCGGCTCCAGGGGCGAACGCCGTTGATGTCATATCCGGACCATGTGCGTGGCTACCCAGCAAGAACGGTAGTATCCATACCCGGATAAAAGAATTGTAGCATAGATTAATTTTTGGCGCTTTGCGACGGTTTGGCAGCTGCTTTACGCGTCTGTTCGATGACGGCCTCTTCGCCCTGCCGCTGAATGGACCGCACCATGTATTGCTTCATCCGCCGCGACTGGGCAAAGATTATGATCTCTCCCACAAGCCCGAGGCCGATGATCTGAATTCCCAGCACGATCATCAGCACCGAAAAAATCAAGGCCGGCCGGTCCGCCAGGGAGGTTATCCCGAACAGGCGGTATCCCACCAGGGTCGCGGTCATGAGAAAGCCCAGCAACAGGATGGGCAGCCCGATCGCGCCGAAAAACCGCATCGGGCGGCGCAGAAACTTGAGCACCACATAGAGCATCAGCGCATCCATGACCGCGCGGACATGTCCCAGCGGCTTGAACACGAACCGTGAATGCCCGGTCTCTTCCGGGCCGGCGGGACGAACCACCGCTTCGACCACCCGATACCCGCGCTGCGCCGCGATCGACGAAATGAAATGCTGTCGCACCCCCAGTTCGGCGGCATCTTCCAGCACGGTCTTGCGGGCCAGCCGCACCCGGCAGAACGGATCGTCCACGGACAAGCCGAACAGCCCCTTGAGCATTCCGCGGAACGCGCCGCGCCGCATTCCGATCCAACTCTCATGCCGGCGTCCGTTGCGCGCCGCGATCACCATGTCGTTGGTGCCAAGCGCCTCAAGCAAAATCGGCAGGTCGCCGGGGTCGATTTCGGGCCAGCCCGGCAGGGTCAGGACCAGTTCGGCCCGGGCCCGCCTGGCCGCCACCAGCAGCCCGGCATCGTCGCCGCTCCAGGGGTGCTGACCCAGCACCACCAATTCGGGCCACGTGCCAGCCAGCTGCCGCAACGTTTCCATGACAGCGCTGTCGCTGCCATCCGTTACGCAGACCGCTTCGTAGCTGCGATCCAGCGCGTCCAGCTTGGGCCGGTAGCTTTCCAGCATTTCAGCGAGCCGCGGGACTTCACTAACGGCGACAAGGACGGACAGATCAGGGCGAAATTCGCGTTCGATAATATCACGGCCCATCATTAAACTCTACAATACTCAAAATCATTCTTCGTATCATTTTGCGGCGCCTCCGGTCATGTACCCGGACCTTCGTCATTTTTCTGAAACAGCACGCTGACCACCAGTCCCAGAAGAAACAGATAGACCGCCAGCGTACCAAACAACCCGGTCACGGCCATTTCCACGACCAGAGCATATCCTGCGGAGCGGATCAGCAGCATCGAAAGCAGCGCGCACAGGGCAAACAACCCGGCTAACCGCAGGAACGCCCCCAGCGGGCGGTGGGTAAAGATCAGCAAGGTCTTGATTGATAGCAAGTCGAGCAGCACTTTGAAAACGCGTGAAAGGCCGTATTTCGAAACGCCAAACTGGCGCGCGTGGTGCCGCACACCGACCTGGGCAACCCGCGCACCCAGCGGGATGGTCATGGCGGGGATAAAGCGGTGCATGTCCGAATAGAGCGGCACCCGCTTGATCAGCGTACCCCTATACACCTTGAGTGAACAGCCATTGTCGCGAATCGGTAGACCCGTGACTTTGCCGATCAGCCAGTTGGCGATTTTTGAGGGCAACTTGCGCGACAGGAATTTGTCCTGCCGGTTGATGCGCCAGCCCACCACCAGATCATACCCTTGCTCAAGCTTGTCCACCATCATCGGGATGTCCGCCGGATCGTTCTGCAAATCTCCATCCATCGTCACCAGATAGCGCCCGCGCGCATATTCGATACCGGCGGTCATCGCCGCGGTCTGGCCGTAATTGCGCTGAAATCGGACAATGGTCAGGCGCGGATCGGTCTCGGCTATCTTTTCCAGCCGCGGGATCGTTTCGTCGACGCTGCCGTCATCGACAAAGACCATTTCATATGGACGGCCCAGCCCGTCCAGCGCGGCGGTGATGGCCGCGTACATCGGACCGACACTATCCTCTTCGTTGAAAAGGGGAACGCAGACCGAAATGTCGATCCCCGCAGAGGCTATGTGTTCAGCGGCTTGGAGCATCGAACTCTCAGCCTCCTTCGCTACCGTCAACCGGGTCTTCAAGGATGATTTCCAGAACATCAAGCGGTTGCAGCACTGTGGCGCGGTCGGCGGGCAGCGGTTTTTGTCCGTACCCGGTATCCCGCAGGATCTGATACCGCACCACAGACACCGGCTCGTCGGGGCTTTCGCCCGCCAGCACCGCACCGGCATCGGTCTCGCGCAGGATGCGGCGGTTGACATCCTCTCTGGTCGTCAGCCGATCGATATCGGCTTCGGTGGCCTGCAATTCCCGCAGCACGTCGAGCCGCCGGCTCGAAATTAGATCGGCCTCGTCCCGGTTCAGTTCGGAAAGCTGCTGCTGAGCGGTAAACATGCTGGTCTCCAAGTCAAGCGCGCGGGCTTCCAGATCGAACAGCGTGCGTTGCATCTGGATCAGGTTCTGTTTGCGTGTCAGCCCGCGGTCGATCAGGGTCTCCGTGTTGTCGACGGATTCTCTGGCCAGGTCGATCTGATGCTGCAACCCGGTCAGTTTTTCCTGTGTCGCGACGATCCCGTTTTCCAGCAACTCGCGTGACGCATCCAGCTCTTCCAGCGCGCTGGCCAATGTTTCACGGCGGCTGTTGAACAGGATCTGTTCCTGTTCGAGCATCGTCGCAAGCGCCGCTTCACCACCCGGTGAATTCAATCCTTTCGGTGGTTCGAAAATCTCTAACTGGTCGGCCTCTGCCTTCAGGCGCGCGGCGCGCAACTGCATGCGCACCCGGTCCATTCCGATTTCACGGAAAGTGCCCGATGTCCGGATTGCGGTTGCCAATTCGCCACTGCTGCTGCTGCCCAAGCGATAGAGACCGCCAGCCAGCGCAACCGCCTGAACCGCGCTTAGACCCGGACGGAACTCATAAGCGCCGGGCTTGGCGACATCACCCAGTACATAGATGGGGCGATAGCGCAGCACCTCGATGGTTGTGCTGGGAGGCTGGCTCAGCCCGACACTCAGTTGTACGGCCGCAGAGATGGTTTTGGCCAGTTCCGTCGTCGTTCGGCCCGCCGCCTCAATGCTGCCCGCCAAAGGCAGCATGAAGGCACCGTTCTGACCGATCGTATAGGTGCCGCTCAGTTCCTCGAACTGGACGAAGTCCAGCCTGCTGGAATCCCACGCAACGATCCGCACCGCGATCTGGTCGGTCGCCCCCAACCGATATGGATCATTCCCGGTCAGGGTCTGTTGCGCCGGCGCATGTCCGGCACCTATCAGCCACAGCAGCGCCGCCAGAACCAGAAATGCAGAGGACCAAAAAAAGCCACGGCGCGCGAGACTTTCATCGGGCGCGATTGAAACCTTGCAAGGCGCATGAAATGCTTTGATCAACAAACTTCCCCAGTGCGGTTTTGCAATCAATGACTTTTACCAACCTTAATATCACAGCCATCGTGCCGACGTACAACAGATCGGCATTTTTGGCGGAAACCTTGGACAATCTGGCCAATCAGACCAGAATTGTCGACGAAATTATCATATGGGATGATGGCTCGACAGACGATACCGAGCGGGTGGCACGCACGGCCAAGGGGCCGATACGCTATTTCCGTTCGGAAAATGGCGGCAAATCAAAGGCTCTCAACGCCGCAATGACACGGGCGCAGGGGGATCTGATCTGGATCTGCGACGATGATGACATTGCCGTGCCCGAGGCCGCCGAAATCCTGTCCGAAATGCTGCGCGACAATCCCAATGCCGGGTTTGCTGCCGGAAGCTACAGACGCTTTAGTGACAATCCCGAAACGGGCGAGCGGCATTTCTCGGGGCCCGGGTATTGGCCGGACCTGAGCCACGGGTCGATCCTGCGGCATGTGCTCGAGGACATTTTCCTGTTTCAGAACGCAACCCTGGTGCGACGGTCCTGCTATGAGGGAGTGGGCCCGTTCCGCGAAGATCTCCCCCGCTCGATTGACTATGACATGATCGTCCGCTTAGCCACCCGGTTCCCGGCTGTCGTTACCGAAACCCCCCTGTTCCACCAACGCAAACATGATGGTGCCCGCGGCCCCGTCTCGGCCCGGCACGCGGCGGCCCGGTCCGACGAGGTCTGGAAAGCGTCGGACAGACAGGTTTTCGACGGGGTGCGGGGCATATTGCAACCCGCGCTCTTTGCTGGGATGTTCGAGGCGGAAACTCCACACCATGCTGAACGGGCCGGACACCTGCAGCACGCTTGCGTCTTTGCCCGTCACAACGATTGGCACACGGCACTGGCGGATTTCCGCCGTGCCGCAGAGCTGTTGCCCGACATGCGCCTGTCCCCGGTAGAACAGATGATCTGCCGTCGGACGATGTCGGGCAAACATGGCTGTGCCGAGGCCCTCGCACCAGAGATGTGCAGCGCTCTGGCCGAGCTTGCAGCGGCTTCGGCCTCGGGGGCCGAAATCACCACAGCGCTTGTGCGCGGCTTGGTTTGGAGAGCGCGGGCTGCGGCCCGCGAAGGCAGTTGGCGTTCGCTAAGCCCGTTGGGCACTTTTGCAATGCGCATCCTGACAGCGGGCGGGGCCCGGCGCCCACGACGCCCAGCCTCTCCTCTCAGCGAAACGCGCGACCCGCCTTTGCTCTCGGAGCTGGCCTGAAGGTGTATCAGGCCAAAAGGTCGAAGATCCCTCCGCCGATTTGCAGATTGATCTCGCTTTGCGCGGCACCATCGACCAGCGCCCAGACGATCTGGCCGATCGGTTTATAGACAACAAATGCATCGGCCACCATATCGTCGCCAGCCCGCTCTCCAGTGGAATTTGCGGTATGGGCGTCGCGGACGTCGAAATCCGATACGCCTGCTTCACTGTCACCCAAAAGAAAGATATCTCCATCGGCAGCGGTGAAGTCCTGAAACCAGTCGGCACCGACACCGCCAAAGAGCTGATCCGAACGGGCTGAGCCGGTGAACACGTCATTCCCGTCCTATCCTACCAGCGTGTCTTCACCAAAGCCGCCGCTGATGACATCATTGCCTTCCTGCCCATATGACGTTGTCATTGCCATGGCCGGCCTCAACGTTGTCATGACCCGCGCCGGCATAGACCAGATCGTAATGATCACCGCCCAGAATTCCGGTCGATTCATCGCAGTCCGTGAGGATGTCGCGCTTCGCAGTTCCGACGAGCAACGGAAGTTCACCCGAGATCTCTGAGGAGCTATCGTCGCCGCTGGTGGTATCACCTGTATCGCCGCCGGTATGGCCGGAATGGTCGCCGGTTGTGGCGTTGCCGAGGAAGCCATAGTCGAAGTCGGGGTTGTTGATGCCCGGATCGGGGTAATCGGACAGCGCATAAGATTGCATCTGTTCGTCCGAATAGCCCTCCAGCTTGATCTCGATGATCAGCGAGGTTGCCGAGTCCGGTTCGGTGCCGATCTCGTGCAGGTGGATCGAATAGCGCCCTTCCGGGTTGTCGGCAGTGCCCACCGTCGTGCTGTGGTC
>NZ_JBXWOX010000035.1:0-25420 GCF_059611125.1 Ruegeria sp. CDSB029 | reverse complement strand
AGACCGCATGCAAGATTACGTCCTTGGGAAGTGCACACCTTTGAATGAAACCATCTATTCTGCACTCCCAAGTTGAAACTCAGATCCCCGGAATCACAAAAGTTTCAATTCAAACAGAGTGCTTAAGGAACTTGCGACAGAACCCTTCCAAATCGAGAAATGACATACAGTAACGGGCATGTAGGAAGACGGCGAAGAGGATCACATCCTTCGGATACTGTGCGCCTTTGAAAGAGACCCTGAACAGTCATTCGACATCAAAATTTTGATAGCCATTCACTCGAGGCACTTAGGAGCGCAAACAGTAAAAAGTTCGCAATAGATCCGTTCCGGAGGGCCCGGATTTGAACGGCTCGAGTGCTGCGTTGCTCACGGTTTCATCACGTTAATGTAAGTTCGGATGTCCTGGGCTTGAGGCATATTTTGGCGTCGCCTAGGACTTATTAACCAGCAGGTTTGAATCAACTTTAAGGGAAAATGGAACTGAATCAGGTCAAATACTATCTTGCGGTTTGTGAAACCTTCAATTTCACAAAGGCAGCAAAAAAATGCGATGTTTCGCAACCCTCGCTAACCCGTGGAATAAAGCGCCTTGAGGAACAGCTTGGTGGTGATCTGTTTCGGAGAGAGCGCGCACGGACACATCTGACCGAACTGGGTCAGATGATGTATCCAGTGCTCCAAAAATGCTATGAGGGCGCATTGCAGGCAATGCGATTGGCGGAAGATTTTTCTCAGGGAGATCGGGCATCAATTCGCATTGGTATGACGCGCGCCGTCGAAGCGGATAGGATCGTCGGAGCTATTCAAACCCTAGTGTCAGATATTGCGGCAGCAGAGCTGACTATCGTGCGTGACAGTCGCGACGCTGTGTTTAGTGCGCTTGAGTATGGCGACCTAGATTTTGCTGTTGCGACAGGTCGTGACGGGCATTGGGAGCGTTTCGAAACACTCAGCCGGGTTGAGGAACGAATTTTCGCGTTTATGTCTGTTAAGAGTCGGTTTTCTGATTTGAACAGGTTTTCTCTCAACATGTTGGGGAACGAAGCTCTTTTGCTGGAACCTTTCAGCGACTACGACAAAAAGCTGCTGACGCGGTTCCATGAGGCTGGTGTTTCGCCGGGAAAGGTCCACACCATGACTTCGAGATGCGATACCATGAGCTTTCTCAGTGCAAACCTTGGCGTGGCTTTCTTACCCGAAGGCGCACCTTGTCCACCTGAGGTTTGCTCTATGCCCGTGGCGGATCTGGACGTCACTTGCCTTACATCCGTGCTTGCCGTGTCTGGTCGGCGGCACTCTCCGGCAGGGGCGGCTTTTGTAAAAGTTCTCAGGGAAAACGGGTCATGTCAGTCACCGGCTTCGCTATAGATTGCCATTGGCGATAGGCTATGTGTATCGAAACCATACATGTTGATTTATTGACCAAAAGTTTAAGGGTCCGATAGTCGCTCTTCGAAAGAAAGAGAATCTGGGTGTTGATTGAGAATGGTTTTGGGGCGGCATAAGTGGGGCCTTATGTCGACCTGGTTAGGCAAGGAAACTGGGATGAGTATGTAAATGGTTGGGTAACTTTTAAAGTTATCACGGTATTGAAGGCTCCGTGCAGCGCACGAACAGTTCAAGCAGCACCAATTTCTTGGGCGCTGAGGGTGAGCTGGTATCTGCAATAGATGGTCTTTCAAACACATCAAAGTAGATGACGCCAAAACCGACCCAATCAAAGGTTGGCTTCAATTGTCATCGATCCGGTCAGGTCCTGAAAAGGCTGACCAACAGCAAAAAAGTAGAGAAATAATGGTCGGTAACCGTAAGGCTCGTCGCCGTGCAATCGCACTTCGCCGCAAAATTGTCAAAATAGACAGAAAAATCATCAAATCGGCGCTGATCGGTTCAGCCGCTGGTGTTGCATCGCTGGCAATGCCTGCTGACGTTCAGGCCCAGGTTGTTCCCGGCGACCCTCAATGTACGACCAGCGGATCAACCGTAAATTGTAGCGGAGACCTAGAGGCAGGAATCTCGGTCGCAGAACCGGTTGAAACGTTGAATGTGAATAATGTTGACCCAGAGGGAATAACTCCGGCGACCGGAGTTGTCGGAATTTCTTTCGTTTCCGAAGCCGGGGATCTTACATTGAACGCGGAAACGACCGGGTCGCGCGGGATCATTACATCTGGTCTTAACACCCCCGGGATTATCGTGGAACACCAAGGTCCCAACGGCAATATTAGCGTTTCCTCAACCGGCGACGTCAATGCAACCGGGGACAGTATCAGACTTAGTACGGATGCAGGCAACGTAACACTAACCTCTCGGGGTGATGTTGCATCCGTGCGAGACGAAGCGATCGACATTGACGTTGAGGATGGGAATGTAACGGTCGACTCGGTCGGGAATCTGTCAACCCAGACTGGTGCGGGTGAAGAGGCCATCAGGATTGACGTAGACGGGGACGGCGATATCACCGTCAGGTCCACAGGCAATATCGCTTCAAATCAGGATGGTATTGAGGTGGACGTCGATGGAACGGGAGACATCGTCATTGAATCAACAGGCGATGTTACGACCAATACAAATGACGGATTGGATGCCACCACCGAAGACGGCAGCATCTCCATCACTTCGACTGGGACAATACGTGCGAATGATAACGGAATCGAAGCTGACGCGGCCGGCAATATTTCGATCTCATCGACCGGAGACATCAGCGCAAGAGGAAGCGGAATTGAAACCAATGTTTCTGGCGACAGCGACGTTGATGGCAATGTGAGGATAAATACCAATGGCGACATTGATGCAATCAATCATGCTTTGAACGTCAATCTGAATGGCACGGGCGATGTTGAGATTGCAAACAATGGCAACCTGAGTTCGCGCGCCGAGACAATTTTTGTTCTGTCCAACGGTGACAATGTCACCCTTCAATCCACAGGTGATGTTACGTCAGAACGCGCCAGGGGTATTGTCGTGTTTCGCTCTGATGGTGACGGCAACATTGACATCACCCAAACCGGCAACATCGCGGCTGCAGGAACAGGCATCGATGCCCAGACCAATCCGGGTGCCGTTGGCAATATCTTGATCACTTCGCAAGGGAATATCACAACCCAGCAAGACCTTGCGAGCGGCATTCGTGCTGTCCAAAGTGAACTCGGGGCAATCGAAATAAACTCAACCGGAAACCTGTCGACGGCCGGCTCAGAGGCACATGCGATCCGTGCAGAGAATTTCGGAGATGCCGACGGAGATATCGGCATCTCCTCGACCGGCAATATCAACACGACTGGCGACGCCTCCGCTGGTATTTTCGCGAATTCTGAGACCGCCACGTCGCGCAACAATGTGCAGATCACATCTGCAGGGAACATTACCACACAGGGCACGGACTCCGACGGGATCCTCGTTAACGAAGACGGAAGCGGCACTGTTGCCGTAACTTCGACCGGGGATATCACCACCCGCAGCGAAGGCGCAGATGCGATCGAAATCAGAGCCAACGGTGAAGGCAACGTAACGATCGCCTCGGAAGGGAATATCGATGCGTACGCGAATGGCGTTCTCATTGGCGCCGACGCCAGCGATGTGTCTGTAACATCACAGGGCGATATTGCGTCCCAGAACGGCCACGCGATTGAAATTGATGTTGAGGACGGGAATGTAACGGTCGCCTCGGTCGGGAATCTCTCAACCCAGACCGGCGCGGGTGAAGAAGCCATCGGAATTGACGTCGATGGGGATGGCGATATCACAGTAAGATCCACCGGCAATATCACTTCAAATCAGGATGGGATTGAGGTGGACATCGATGGTGCAGGAGACATCACGATTGAATCAACGGGCAATGTTACGACCAACAGAAATGACGGATTGGATGGCACCACCGAAGACGGCAGCATCTCCATCACTTCAACCGGACAGATACGCGCAAGCGGTGGAGGAATTGAAGCTGCCGCAACTGACAATATCACAATCACATCGACCGGAAACGTCACCGCCGGAGATAACGGAATCGACGCTGAAACAACCGGTGATATTACAATCTCATCGAACGGCAATATCACTGCCGAAGGGGACGGAATCAGTGCGCTCGTTCCCGACGAAGGCGAGGGCGACGGCAACGTCACGATAACAAACACCGGTGATATCTCCGCAAGAAGTAATGCCGTGTTCGTCGACTTGTATTCAACGGGAGACATTGAGTTTGTCAGTACTGGCGACCTGACTTCCCGTCAGGAAGCAATTTCTGTTTTGACCGACGGTGACAATGTCACCATCGAATCCAATGGCGATGTTACATCGGAGTCAAACAGCGGCATTTCTGTTACTCGCTACGATGGCAACGGCGACATCAACATTACTCAAACCGGCAACATCGTGGCTGCGAACCAAGGCATAGAGGCCCAAATGTTGCGGAACGTTGATGGTAACATTTTGGTCACGTCACAAGGAAACATCACAACCCGGAATAACTCCGGTGTTGGTATTCTTGCGACCCGCTCCGGAAACGGAGAAATCGAAATTACCTCGACCGGAACCATTTCGACATCAGGGGCAGACGCGAACGGAATCCGTGCCCAACGGCAGGGAGGCTCGGGCGACATTGCGATCCGCGCGTTGGGTGAAATCAGTACTTCAGGCAACAATGGCGACGGGATCATGGCCGAGCGCACGCAAGGTGTCGGGGACATTTCTGTCGATGTGGCTGCAAATATCGAAACGCAGGGTGATGCGGCGAGCGGAATCGACATCAATTCGTTTAGCCCCGATGCCGACAATAATGTCGGAGTCATTGCAACCGGAAACATCACGACGGCCGGTTCCAACGCGTCAGGAATTCTCGTCCGTAAATCGGGCACTGGGAACGTCGAGATCAATACCAGCGGGAATATCACAACAAGAGGTGAATCTTCTTCCGGCGTCACGGTTTTGAACGTTGAGGGGGGCGATACGGTCATAACTTCGGACAGCGTTATCGCCACACAGGCAGAGGCATCCAATGGCATTGTCGGGTTTAGTTTGAACGGCGATGGGGAAGTGAAAATCCAGTCCAATGGTGCGATCACTACTGCAGGAAGGTCTGCGAATGGGATCGGAGCGGGCAAGGAAGCTGGTGTCGGGAATGTTACTGTTAACAATACGGGCAGGATTGAAACCGCTGGGGTCGACGCCAACGGGATTGTTGCGGAAATCCGTGGCATCGAAATTGAAAGTGACACCGCCGTAACAGTTGAAATCGAGTCCGCCGGCGAAATCTTGACCCGCGGCGACCAATCAAACGGGATTGAAGTTCAAAACCCTGGCCGGGGCAACACTGCGATCCGAGTCGGCGACAACATTTCGGCAGAGGGCGCACGCGCCAGCGGTATCCGTGTCACAGGCTCAGCTATGAATACGTCCACTGTCTCCATCAATGGTGCAACTGTCCAAGGTGGCTCAGGTGATGGTTCGGCCATACGTTTTGACTCGGCCGCGGGTGCAACGAATGTTTTAAATACGGCGGGTGAGGTTGTCCTGTCGTCGCTGGGTGGATCTGCTGTGATCGGAGGCGCTGGTAACACTACGATCAACAATTTCGGAACACTGACCGCAACAGCCAACGGTGCTATTATGCTGGGCGAAGGCACAAATGCTTTCAACAACCAGGCTGGCAGTACTTTCAACACTGGTGGCGTTGTCAATCTGGGTGCAGGAAACACTTTGACCAATGACGGGGTGCTATCTCCGGGTGGGCGGGGAACGATCGCAACCACGAGTGTGACAGGCAGACTGGTGCAGGGGGAAAGTGGCCGCTTCGCCGTCGATCTCGACTTGGATAGCGGCGCGGCGGACCGCTTGAACGTTTCAGAAACCGCAGCCTTGAACGGTACCGTGGACGTCAACGTATTGAACGGGTCGGCCCGGTCCCAGCAATTCACAATTTTGACTGCGGAAGGTGGCACGGCGAACGAAGGTGTGACTCTGAATGGTTTCTCCATCAGCCCAATCCTGCAGGCTGAACTGCGGTTTCCCAATGCAAATGACGTGGTCCTGGCGACCAACGTAATCTTCGCCGCTCCTGGCGCTGGGCTGAACGCCAATCAGCGCAACACCGCCAATGCAATTGATGCGGCCTTTGAAGACGGGGATGAGAACATTGCCCCGGTAACCAACGCCCTGCTTAACGAAGTGTCTAACGCCGATGAATTGAAAGAAGCGTATGACCAACTTGGCGCGGCGGGACTTCTCAGCAGTGAAAGCGCGGCATTGGTCAACGCTCAGAACTTCACCAATCAGCTGTTTTCGTGCCAAGTGACCGGCGTAGAATACGCCGCCATCTCGGAAGGCAGCTGTTTCTGGGCACGGCCTCAGACCCGGCATTTCGATCAGGATGGAACGTCGGATTCTGTCGGTTACGACAGCCGGTCCTACGGGATCAGCGTCGGTGGTCAGCTTGAGTTCCGGCCCGATTGGTTTGCCGGGTTTGCACTGGCGTACGAATCTGGCGATATCTCCTCAACGTCCGGCGTCGAAAGTGATTTTGACTCGTATTCGGTCGGCCTGAGCCTGAAGCGCACGTTCGGGCGGTTTGCCTTGTCCGGGGCAATCGCTGGCGGTGTGGGCGATTTCGACACGACGCGTTCCGTCACGTTCGGCGGCCTCTTCGCATCGAACACATCGAACTACGACGTCGATTATCTGTCGGCACAGGTACGAGCGGCATATCTGATTGAACGCAGCTCGGGTTATCTCAAGCCTATGCTGGATTTGAACCTGACGCGCGTTAAGCGTGACGGATTCACGGAATCCGGGACGTCAGCAACGGGCCTGTCCGTTGACGCCAACAGCGAGACCTATTTCTCGGTCAGCCCGTCACTGGAGTTCGGTCAGGACCTGCAGATCCGCGAAAATCTGGCGCTGCGTGCATACGGGAAAATCGGGGCGACGTATTTCAACAATACGGATACAACCGTAACGGCACGTCTTGGCGATGGACCTGATTTCACCAACTCGACAGATGCCGACAACCTGTTTGCCGATGTCGAAGCGGGGGTGACGTTCTTTACCCAAGGCGAAAAATCCATTCAGCTTGGATATCGGGGCCGGTTCTCGGACAATACACGCATCAACAGCGCCTTTATCAAGGGCAGCATCAAATTTTAATCGAATGAGATGGTTGATCTGAACCAACCGCGACAAGGGGAAGAAGCCTTCTCCTTGTCGCAACGGGACGTATCGCCAAATTTGGCGCCCGATTAGAAAGTGTTGTGGACAGTGCGGAATTGCTCGGATGTGCGGATCGCACCGTTGCAAAAAATCGCCGCTATCCTGTGGATATACGAGAATTAAAGGCACAAAATCGGACCAAATGTCCGGCAATGTTTCTGCGTCCAGTAATTAAGGGCACAGTGACATCGATCGGTTTTGTCGCCAAGGTTTGAGCCCGTTGAGTTGTTTGAGCAATCGCTTGTGAGTCAGGTGGCGAGCTCAGCGAACTGCTGAAATGGACAAAGTTCGGGCGTAAGTTGGCCCTTTCGGATCATGTGCGACACTTCGATTCCGTCGAGCGTTGCGGCCGCTGAAGCGAACGACTTGAACCCGCACATGTGGCATATGCGACGCTTGATGAACCTGTGATCCTGCTCGATCAGGTTGTTATCCGGCATGAATGATCGCGACGCTTCAATCGGAGGTTTTGAAGGCCTCGATTTGGGTTAGAGTTGATCTACCGGGATCCGGTTGTCAGAGGCAGTTGGGAAGGCTTCTGTATCGAGAGCCTAATCGCCGCTGCGGCACGCGGAACTGAAGCAAGCTTCTATCGCTCTTCCGCTGGCGCTGAGGTTGATTTGATGTTGGAGCTTCCCCGAGGCGCCCTCTGGGCCATAGAGATCAAGCGGACGACATCTGCCAAGGTGACGCGCGGGTTTCACATCGCGACAGAAGATTTGGACGTCTCAGAACGCATACTTGTCTATGCGGACGGGAAGGAGGTGCCGGGGCAGGAGGGAGTACGGGCAATGCCCCTCAAAAGTGCTATGGAACGGCTGGCGTCCGCAAAGGCTAAATAGCGACCGGGCCGGAAGTAGCGGGTTCGGAATTGAACGTTGTAGCCCACCTCTGGCCGAACCTTGTTGCAATTGAAAATACTGCCACGAGCGGCCCAAATCTGATGGGGTGGATGGCTTCTGCTCCAACCGGCGTCGCAATGCGCCATAATGCGGGTTTCAAAATCTGCTTATGAGAGGAGCCACCCCATGCAAGTCGCCACAATTGGCGTTGATCTGGCCAAGAACGTTTCCAAGTCCACGGGATCACCGCTACCGCAGAAGTCGTGTTCACCAAGCCATTGCGACGAGCGCAATTTCTGTCGTTCTTTGCAAAACTGGGCCCCTGCTTAATCGGCATGGAGTCGTGCAGTAGTGCTCATCATTGGGCCCGCGAACTTACTGCAATGGGTTACGAGGTTCGACTGATCCCGCCGATGTATGTAAAGCCATACGTCAAACGTGGAAAGTCGGATGCCATCGATGCCGAGGCCATCTGCGAGGCTGTGACCCGACCGACCATGCGCTTTGTGGCCACCAAAACGGTCGAACAACAATCTCTGCTGTCACTCCATCGTGCCCGCGATCTTCTGGTGCGCCAGAGAACGCAACTCATCAACAATCTGCGTGGCTTGGTTGCTGAGTTTGGCATCTTCATTCCAAGAGGTCTCGCCCGGGTGATTGGCTTTGCTGAGGATATCACACTTGGTGAGGTTCTCGATTTGCCCGACATCGCCAACGAAGTGATCCACAATCTGTGCGAACAACTCATGGCTTTGCATAAAAGGGTCCGCTGGTACGAAGGACGCCTGAAGCAAGTGGCCAAAGAAGATGAACGGGTGCGCTTGTTGCGCACAATCCCGGGCATCGGTGCGGTAACGGCCTCTGCGATTATCGCCAGCATCGGCGATGGGCATCAGTTCCGAAACGGCAGGGAATTTGCTGCCTGGTTGGGTTTGACCCCCGCAAACAAATCCAGCGGCGGCAAGGAGAAGCTGGGGCGGATCACCAAGGTGGGCGATCAGTATCTGCGATCTTTGCTTGTCGTCGGCATGACATCATTAGTCCGACAGACACGGTCACACCCTGAACGCGCCAGCAAGTGGCTGACATCACAACTCGAACGCATACCTGCGCTGGTCGCAACTGTCGCAATGGCTAATAAGACTGCCCGGATCGTCCGGGCAGTGCTCACCCGCAACGAACTTTACAGCCCACGCGCTGTAGCCTGAGACGAAAGGAACATCGAGTTAGCAAGACCCGCGAGATGATGGTGCATAAGTCTGCCGCCAAAGCCAAGAAACTCCGCCGAATGGCGCGAGCATAATAGTCCGTAAAGCTGATAGGAACTTGGTTTGCGGAACCCATCAGGGCTAGCGGTCAAAACCGCGCAAACAGGCAGGACACATGACTGCTTCTGACAAATGCACAAATCAGATCAAAAAGGACTTGCTATGCAGGAGCCATCCACACAAGATATTCGCTTCGCTCTCTTGTTTCATATGTGTGTCATGTGAAAGCCGACATTCGATGCGACCAATAAGTTTGTCACAGCGTACCTCCTGATCCGAGTTTTGACCCAAAGTAATGGTAAACGCTGTAAGAAACGAAGTTGACTTTCATCTAGAATTTCAAGGATGGGTGTAACAAAACCAAAACTATATTGATTTAGCCTCCAATTGTCGGCCGTAATATATGACAACGCGAAAAGACCGATGTGGTAGGTAGGTTGTTAGAACATCTGGTGATTTGTTCCACCGGGACTCAACAAGTCTTCTAAATTAGAAGCGGCTGTCAGCGTCACAGGAAGGAATCAGGCTCTGACGCGCATGAACACTAGCAATACGAGTGTCCTGCACGCATCCTCAGGCCTAAGATGAAATACCGTCCACTTGTAGTTCATGAATTGCAAAAAAGTTAAAAAATTCAATTGTTTCCAGGGGCCTCATTTAATTACTAAAAATTTAGTTTGACAGGTGCGCAAAAAATCGCTGATGCTGTCTGCTATCCGGTTTGCGCCGGAAAACCATAATTTTTTGGGAGGAAAGAGATGCGGAGACATCTACTTTCCGCAGTGGCGGCTGCTGCCGTCATTGCGGGGCACGGTCCCGTTTGGGCCGACGAAGCCGCAGCACAACGTTGGATCGACGACGAATTCCAGCCATCGACCTTGTCGAAAGACGAACAGATGTCGGAAATGCAGTGGTTCATTGAAGCTGCACAGCCTTATGCTGGCATGGAAATCAACGTCCTGTCCGAAGGCATCCCGACACATTCCTACGAATCCGAGGTTCTGACCAAGGCGTTCGAGGAAATCACCGGTATCAAGGTCAATCACCAGATCCTCGGTGAGGGCGAAGTGGTTCAGGCTGTTCAGACTCAGCTTCAGACAGGTCGGAACCTGTATGATGGCTATGTCAATGACAGCGACCTGATCGGCACGCACTCGCGTCTTCAACTGGCCTATCCGCTGACCGACATGATGGGCGGTGATTGGGCGGCGTCGACTTCGCCGACGCTGGATCTGGATGACTTCATGGGCATTCAGTTCACCACCGGTCCGGACGGCAAGCTGTATCAGCTGCCCGACCAGCAGTTCGCCAACCTCTACTGGTTCCGCAAGGACTGGTTCGATGATGAGGCCAACAAAGCCGCCTTCAAGGAAAAGTACGGCTATGATCTGGGTGTTCCAGTCAACTGGTCTGCTTACGAAGACATCGCCGATTTCTTCACCAACGACGTGAAAGAAGTCGACGGCACCACGATCTATGGCCACATGGATTACGGCAAGCGCGCGCCTGACCTGGGCTGGCGTATGACCGACGCCTGGCTGTCGATGGCTGGTGCTGGCGATGTGGGCGAACCCAATGGTATCCCGGTCGACGAATGGGGCATCCGTATGGAAGCTGGCACCTGTAACCCGGTCGGTGCTTCGGTATCGCGCGGCGGTGCTGCTAACGGCCCGGCTGCGGTCTATGCGATCCGTAAGTGGGACGAATGGCTGCGGAACTACGCTCCTCCGGGTGCGGCGTCTTATGACTTTTACCAGTCTCTGCCTGCGCTGAGCCAGGGCAACGTAGCCCAGCAGATCTTCTGGTACACCGCCTTTACCGCCGACATGGTGAAGCCGAAATCCGAAGGCAACAACACCGTGGATGACGAAGGTACGCCACTGTGGCGGATGGCGCCCAGCCCGCACGGCCCCTACTGGGAAGACGGCCAGAAGGTTGGGTATCAGGACGTGGGTTCCTGGACCTTCCTGAAGTCGACCCCTGCGGATCGTGCTCAGGCGGCTTGGCTCTATGCCCAGTTCGTGACGTCCAAAACTGTCGATGTGAAGAAGTCCCATGTGGGTCTGACCTTCATTCGCGACAGCTCGGTCAACCACGAGTCGTTCACCGAACGCGCACCCAAGCTGGGTGGTCTGGTCGAGTTCTACCGCTCGCCTGATCGTGTGGCATGGTCGCCGACCGGCATCAACGTGCCGGACTATCCGAAGCTGGCCCAGATCTGGTGGCAGCAGATCGGTGACGTGAACTCGGGCGCATTCACCCCGCAAGAGGCGATGGACCGTCTGGCTGAAGAGATGGACATCACCATGGCCCGCATGCAGGCCGCGGATGAAAGCGCCGGTGTCTACGGTGGCTGTGGTCCCCGCTTGAACGAGCCGCAGGATGCGTCGTTCTGGTTGGAAAAAGCAGGCTCGCCCAAAGCCAAGCTCGAGAACGAAAAGCCGCAGGGTCAAACCGTCAACTATGACGAACTGGTTCAGCGCTGGCAGTCTCAATAAGCCATTGAAACCCGGGGATGCCGCTTTAGGCATCCCCACCTCAAGGCCAGTGCGACGCACTGAAGAACCGGAACCCACGGACATGATCGAACTACAAGATGCCACCAAACGCGTTGGCAACGTTATCCATATCAAGCCCACGACCCTGACGCTGCAAACCGGCCATTTCAATGTACTGCTGGGCGCGACGGGATCGGGCAAAACTTCTCTGATCAAGATGATGGCCGGGCTGGACCCGGTCGCCTCAGGCAAGGTGCTGATGGACGGGCAGGACGTCACAAGGCTGAACACGCAAAAGCGGCAGATCAGCCTCGTGCACCAGTTCTTCGTGAACTATCCGCATATGACTGTTTTTGACAACATCGCCTCACCTTTGCGTGTGGCAGGGATGGCGAAATCCGAGATTGAAGGACGCGTGGAAGAGGCCGCCGACTTGCTGCAGCTGCGCCCGATGTTGCATCGCCGACCGCATGAGTTGTCAGGCGGCCAACAACAACGTACCGCGTTGGCCCGTGCCATCGCAAAAGAAAGCCGAGCCGTGTTCCTCGATGAACCGTTGGCCAACCTGGATTACAAGCTGCGCGAAGAACTGCGCGAGCAGCTACCCGACCTGTTTGCCGGTCGTGGGGCGGTGGTGGTTTACGCCACCTCGGAACCCGAAGAGGCGCTGCTTTTGGGTGGATATACCGCCCTTATGGAAGACGGTCGCGTTACTCAATTCGGCCCGACTGCTGATATCTATCGCAACCCTGAGAATATTGCCGCTGCGCGCGTGTTTTCAGACCCGCCGATCAATGTGGCCCGCGTCACCGTGTCCGGTGCACAAGCGCGATTGGCGGGTGGAGGCGGCTGGCAGGTCGCAGATATGACCGATGGCGAGTACATGGTCGCAGTGCGGCCGCACCGAGTGACACCAATCCGCACCTCGGATGCGGATGTGGAACTGACCGGTCGGGTGATTGTAACCGAATTGTCAGGGTCGGATTCCAGCGCTCATTTCCAGCATGGGGACGATGCGTGGGTCTCTTTGGCAGCTGGTGTACATCCCTATCAGGTGGGCGAAGACCATCGTTTTTTCATGAACCCGGCCCATTGCCGGTATTTCGGCCAAGACGGCAAAAGGGTAGCCTGACATGGCACAGATCAAGCTTTCAAACCTTAAACACAGCTATATGCCGACGCCAAAAGGCCCGGATGACTACGCGCTGAAGGAAATTGACGTGACCTGGCGCGATGGCGGGGCGTATGCCCTGTTGGGGCCATCAGGTTGCGGGAAGTCCACGTTGCTAAACATCATTTCCGGCCTTCTGACACCGTCTGAAGGGCAGATCCTGTTCAATGACCGCGACGTGACGGCCTTGCCGCCAGATCAACGCAATATCGCGCAGGTGTTCCAGTTTCCGGTGATCTACGACACGATGACCGTGGGTGAAAACCTGGCTTTTCCGCTGAAAAATCGAGGTGTCGACGCCGCGACAATCAAACGCCGCGTTGATGAGATAGCCGAGATGCTGGACGTCACCGAGTTACTGAGAACCCGCGCGTCGGGCCTTAGCCCCGACAACAAACAGAAGATCTCGATGGGGCGCGGTTTAGTGCGTGATGACGTGAATGCGGTGATGTTCGACGAACCGCTGACTGTGATCGACCCACACCTGAAATGGAAACTGCGGTCGAAACTGAAGGAACTGCATCAGCGCGTCAAAGCCACGATGATTTACGTGACCCACGACCAGACTGAGGCGCTGACCTTCGCGGACGAAGTGGTCGTGATGCAAGACGGTGAAGTGGTTCAGATCGGCACGCCTGTCGAGCTGTTCGAACGTCCTCAGCACACGTTTGTTGGTCACTTCATCGGCTCTCCCGGCATGAACGTTCTGCCCTGTGAAGCCAGGGACGACCGCGCCGTTTTCGAAGGCCACGAAGTGATGCTGGAAGGTCCGACCCATGGTGATGGCGGTCGCACCGATCTGGGCATCCGCCCCGAATATGTGGGGTTCGGTGACACAGGTATCCCTGCACATGTAACCAAGGTCTCGGATATTGGCCGTCACTACGTGGTCAGCGCCATGGTCGGTAACACAGCGCTGAAAGCAGTAACTGAACACAGTGTCCCGGAACCGGGATCACAAATCTTCCTGCAATTCAAACCTGAACAATCGCGCGTCTACCGCGACGGCTGGATCGCAAGCGAGGAGCGGGCACAATGAGAACGGAAAACCAAAAGGCATGGTTCTTTGTCTTGCCGGTGCTGGCACTCGTCGCGTTCAACGCGCTGGTGCCGATGATGACGGTGGTCAACTACTCAGTGCAGGAGACCTTCGGCAACAACCAGTTTTTCTGGGAGGGACTGGGCTGGTTCGAACAGATCCTGCGCTCTGATCGGTTTCAGGCTGCGCTTGGACGGCAGTTCCTGTTCACTTTCCTGATCCTGCTGATTGAGGTGCCCTTGGGCATCATCGTAGCCCTGTCGATGCCGCGCAAAGGGTTCTGGGTTCCTGTTTGTCTGGTTCTCATGGCTCTGCCGATGCTGATCCCATGGAATGTAGTCGGGTCGATGTGGAATATCTTTACTCTGCCCAAGATCGGCTTGCTGGGCTATTTCCTAAATGACGTTTTGGGCATCAACTATGACATGACGCAGCAGCCGCTGTCGGCGTGGATCACGGTCGTCATCATGGATGTCTGGCACTGGACTTCATTGGTCGTACTACTCTGCTATGCTGGCCTCGTGTCGATCCCGGACGCCTATTATCAGGCCGCCAAGATTGACGGCGCCAGCCCGTGGTCGGTGTTCCGCTATATTCAGCTGCCCAAGATGAAAACAGTCCTGACCATCGCAGTACTGCTGCGGTTCATGGACAGTTTCAACATCTATACCGAGCCCTTCGTTCTGACCGGCGGCGGCCCCGGCAATTCAACCACCTTGCTGTCGATCGACCTTGTGAAGATCGCTCTGGGACAGTTCGACCTTGGTCCTGCAGCCGCGATGAGCCTGATCTACTTCGCCATCACGCTGCTGGTGTCTTGGGTCTTCTACACTCTGATGACAAAGGATGACGCGCAATGAAGAAGCGGTCCCTTATCCCAATCCTCTATATCGCGTTTCTGATGCTGCCGATCTATTGGCTGGTGGCGATGTCCTTCAAGACCACGAACGAGATTCTGTCGGGCTTTTCCCTGTTCCCGCAGACCTTCACGCTGGAGAATTACATCACCATCTTCACAGATCCGACGTGGTATTGGGGCTACATAAATTCGATTGCCTACGTGACAATCAACACGGTGCTTTCCGTTTGTGTGGCCTTGCCCGCCGCTTATGCGTTCTCGCGCTATCGGTTCCTTGGTGACAAGCAGCTGTTCTTTTGGCTGCTGACCAACCGTATGGCTCCGGCTGCGGTGTTTGCGCTGCCTTTCTTTCAGCTGTACTCGTCTATCGGATTGTTCGACACATATCTGGCCGTGGCACTTGCCCATACACTGTTCAACGTGCCGTTGGCTGTTTGGATCCTGGAAGGTTTCATGCGCGGCATTCCCAAAGAACTGGATGAGACCGCATATGTGGATGGCTATTCGTTCCCACGTTTCTTCGTGACGATTTTCCTGCCGAACATCAAAGCGGGTGTCGGTGTCGCGGCCTTCTTCTGTTTCATGTTTTCGTGGGTCGAGATGCTGTTGGCTAAGACCCTGACTGCGGTGGAGGCTAAACCCATCGCGGCCGTCATGACGCGTACTGCCTCCAGCGCCGGGTACGAGCTGGGCCTGCTGGCCGCTGCCGGAACCCTGACCATCATCCCCGGAGCCATCGTCATTTGGTTTGTCCGCAACTACATCGCGCGCGGTTTCGCGATGGGTCGTGTGTGAGGTTCAATATGCGTAAACTTCTTCTCATCCTCCCCTTCCTACCCACGACGGCCTTGGCTCAGGCTCAGACCGGATGGGGCAACGTTGGCCAGCAAGAGGAAAAGGGATTTTCCTGGACCGACCCTTTGTGGCCCGATTTCTGGATGGCCTGGACGCCTGCGACACTTGCAGTTTTCGTTGGGATATTCTCAGCCATCGCGCTGATTGGCGTTCTAGAAGGCTTCAAATATCGCGACGGGATTGAGCGGCGCGGCGTATTGGGTCTGACCACCACGCTCGGCGATCGTCTCTTCATCACGCTTCTCGGGGCTGCCTACATCTTTCTGGCCTGGCTCGGATTGGTTGGGCAACCGGTTTGGACGCCGCTGTTTTTGTCCATCGGTTGGGGCATCTTCGTCTTCTGGAAAGTTTAAGCTTTGCGAAACTGCGAAAGGATGCTTGTCTGTCAGGCATACTAAAAAATGGCGACACCGAGACTGATGCGAAAGAAAAAAACAACAAACTTACTGACCGAAGTAGAGCTGGAGTTCATGAACGAGCTCTGGGCGCTGGGTCAGGGCTCGGTCCGTGACGTTCTTGATCGTTTGCCGCCGGATCGAAATCTGGCCTACACATCTGGCGCAACAATTTTGCGCATCCTCGATGAAAAGGGATTTGTAGAAAGTGAGAAAAACGGCAAGTCGCTGACGTATCGGCCACTTCTGGAAAAAGACAGGTATCAGTCGCGTTCGCTGCAAAATCTTTCCCGGACGTTGTTCGACGACACCCCTGCAACGTTGGTTGCAAGGCTGGTCGACGATGCGGGACTGACAGAAGATGATCTGGAGGAAATTCGAGCACTGGTAGAGAGGAGACTGCAAAATGACGGCGGTTAAACCGGTTCTCGACGCGTTTCTCGAGTTCAATATTGTGCTTGGATTGTCAGCGTTAATTTGGCTGGCTGCCCGCGCGGCGTTGGGTCGTACATCGATGCGATATGGCTTTGTTGCGCAACTCCGTTCCCTCAAGACGCTATGCATTTGTGTTGTACTGAGCCCGTTTTTGGCACTGGGTGTTTCGACAATTGCCGGTCTGGTTTGGCCGGGACGTGCAGTGGCATTGGGTGACATTGCTGTTGCCGCCTACTTGCGCGGCGACATCGCTATGCCAGCAGCGCAATTCGAAGCGCTGCTGAATAGCCGCGAGCGATGGATTGATCACGTATTGTCCGGCAACAATGCCTTTGTAACCTACGCTTCGATCGCGCTGGCGCTGATTTCGGCAATGTTGGCGATCAGGGTAATGCGCGATGCTTGGGCTATTCGTAAGGCTGTAAAATCCAGCTTCCTTTGGCGCCGCTCATCGAATGTAGATATTCGCCTGTCCGACCGTGTAACCGTGCCCTTTGCCGTGCGGGGCTTGCGTCGCCGGCATGTCGTTTTGCCCAGCCATCTGTTGAACGCGCCAGCCGAACTCCGGTTCGCGCTGGCTCATGAGTTCCAGCATATCCGTGCTAGGGATGTGGAGTGGGAATTGGGCTTCGAACTCCTGCGACCAGTATTGTTCTGGAACCCGGCTTTTCTTGTATTGAAGCATCAGTTTGACCGACTTCGGGAACTGGCCTGTGATCAATCTGTTGTGTCGCGCAAAGGGATCAACGCAAAAGACTATACCGCTTGCCTGTTGGACTATTGTGCGCGGTCTGTCGCATTGAGTAACCCACGCGTTCTTCACGTGGCTTTGGTGAACGGCACCAAGGCAAAACATGTATTGCGGCAACGCGTAGTAGCGCTGACTGAGGCGCCAATCACGACGACACACTTACCAGCAGCGTTCCTCGGGATGACATTAACCTTGGCTACAGTCCTTGCCATTGGTTCTGCATCAATCCGTCAAACTCAGGATTGGAGCCATGATCGGTTAATGCTTTCCACAGTTGTAAATCTGGAGCGTCTGGAAGCTAGAAATCAAGGAAATTGACCGCTGCTGTAAAGTTCCGGTTTGAACCAGTTCGACGGCGTCAGAACGACATACGAGAATATTGGATTCTGGCGTTTTGTAACGCTTCCGTTCAGCCGTTTTTTCAAGCTTCTGTCAGTTTCGCATAAGTGCGATCTATAACCCGCCGGACTTCGGGGACGCTCGGTGCCAGGTAAAGATAGTGTGTGAGAGGACAATACACAGTTTTGCCGCACTGACTCAAACACCCCGTTTGATCTAGTGGCAGTTCCAAGGGGCGGGTCAACGCGTTACTTGTTTGCGGATTAAACCCCCGCTTTAACTGACTGTTCTGTCGCCTTATCCATCCCAAGAATACTTCGTTTACGATTGGGAGAAGATGTTAGAACGGACTGATACGCCTCCGCTGCTCGGTCCGCGTCACCGGTTGCCATCAACAAATCACCCAATAGCTCACGCGCAGGCAAAACGTGGCCCGGTGTTACAGGAGCTTTGGTGCAGATCGCGGCGAAGGTGTCAGTGCGAACCAAACCCGGTCATCGCAGTTTTGTGCTGCGTGAGCACATAGCAAAAAAACTGCTGCGCAAGCATTGGTCAGCTTGCCGCTACTCAGCGAGAAGAACGGTCAATCGTGCTCAGCGCAGCGATCAAGACGACTCAAATTCACAGGTAGGCGGGACAATCTGCGCTTTCGCTGCATTTGCGCGATGGTCAGCTTTCTATTCCGGAACTGCCATCAGACCAACCGCGTGGGCCCCGGCGATGATGTTGCTGGCGATGTGATGCCCGAGTGCACGTAGTTCGGCGTCGGGGGCGACGATATCGGGGACTTGCACCGTAATGAGGCCTGCCGCGTGGGCCGCGCGGACGCCGTTGGGCGAATCCTCGAACGCAACGCAGTTTGACGGATCCTGACCCAGGCGTGCTGTGGCATGTAGGTAGATATCTGGCGCAGGCTTGCTGGCAGCGACCTGATCGCCGCCTACTACGTCGCGAAAAAGCGCGCTGAGACCCGCTCGCTCGAGATGCAGATGCGCCTTTTCTGTCTGGGTGCTGGTGGCGATGATGTAAGGTATATCCCGCTCGCGTAGGTGTTCTGCCATCGCGCGCGCACCCGGTTTGACAGGGATGCAATCCGCCAGCCGTTGCGCGATTTCGGCGTCCCAGACGGCATCAAATTCTTCCAGCGTGACACGCCCAGCTAGCCCTTCGGTTAAAAGTCGGCGTCCCAGCGCACGGTTTGTGCCGACTAGCCGACGGAACAGGTCGTCTTCACGCGGCAATCCGAGAGCGTCAAGCGTTGTACGGAAGCCCTCGAAGTATACACGCTCGGTGTCGAGCAACAGGCCATCCATATCGAATACGACGGCATGGGGAGTGGGAAGAGGCATAAGGGGTGGCCGTGCTGAGGTTTGAGTGTGCGTAGCTTGAATGAACGTTTTCTGGCGAATTGGAAAGGCCGCAAAGCAGGACGCAGCGGACAATTGGCGCCTCAATTTTTTCGAAGCGCTTTGATGATTGCTGCAGTTTCCTGTTTTCCAAAGCCAGCGTCCTGCGCACGTTTGACCCAATTGCGCATTACAGTTGGTAGTTCAGTGTTGATACCCATAGAAACAGCGTGATTGTACAAACCGGTGACCGCCTCTCCTGCCACATCAACTGATGCGCCGCCGCCAGAAATCTCGTCGAAGGAACCTGCATGGATTGCTTCGGTAAGTGGGATAGCCCTGTCACCTGCGGGAAGGATGGACGTGAACTCAGACACAGGCAATCCCTCTGCTTCGCAGACGAGCGATCCATGAATACTCCCAAAAATTATTCCAAGGAGTCGCGAAAGAAACGCAAGCTCCAATGTCGCTGCCGAGCGGACGTTGGAACCCAAGTAGCGTAAATCGCCGGCGAGTACGTCCAGGTTTGCCTTGCTATCTGAAAATGCGATTTCGTCTCCGGCGACCGCTATCCGGCCGGTTGACGTTCCGATATCGCCTGGCCAACACATTATCGTGCCGTCAAGGTAACCTGCGCCCCAATTGTTAAATTGCTTTCTACTGTCCTCTGATTCTTGCGGCGACGAAGTGCCAAGCTGAATAATGTTTCTACCGGCGGCCGCCTTTGAGACTGGAGGAGTATCAAAAAGAGCGTTTGTGGTTGAGTAGTTGAGAAGGCAGATCAATGTCCTGGGGCTTGCCGAAATGGCCTCATCCAAATCATCAGCCACCCGCGCACCCCGATCCACCAAGGAGGTCATTTTGTCCTGCGTGCGGTTCCAGACGGTAACGTTACGCCCGGAGTCCAAGAGCGCGGTTGCCAGAGCAGTTCCCATTGCGCCCAGTCCAACAACCGTAATGTCGCTCGTCATCCCCAATTCCCCCATTGTGCCCCGCTTACCAACCGCAAGCCTGTAAACGATATCACGGATGACAGGGGAGAGCCGGGGAATCTAATATTCCGCTTTGAGCTCAAAACGGATGAGGTGGGTGGCTCCTGCTCCACCGGCATCGAATGTGCCAAAGTGCAGTTGTCATCGACTGCTAGGAAAGGAGCCATCCACCTCATCCGGTTCGGGCCGTGCGCAACAGTTCGAACAAGTCAGTTACACGAGGGCTTGGTCCATCCTTCTGCCGTCACATCCAGACTAAAATTTCGTCGGTAGCGAAGGTTTCCCGCCAGTTACGTCGAAAAAATCACATGACGGTACCGGCCGACATCCCAAGAAAATACGGAGACCCTGGGCTCGGATCGTAGAGCGTTGGACTGCAGAACACAGATCGAAATACCTTGCCGTGATTTCAGACGGCAAAGCTCCGCCGTATTAGGCCGGCTACGAACAGGCATGTAACTAACATCTCCAGGTTGAGCTACCGTGAGTTGTGCTGAGGCGAGTCGGATCCCGACCCGCTGTTTTTTCACCAGATCAAAAAAGCGAGGCTCACATGGTTACTACACTGGCTGCGGGTGACATTGCGTTTACCGGGTTCAATTCCGACAATCCCGACGAGTTCACATTTGTTGCTTTGACCGACATCGAGGCAGGAACCGAGATCAAGTTCACTGATAACGGTTGGTTCGCAGCCGGCGGTTTCCGCAGCAGTGAGGGTATATTCGTCTGGACGGCACCCGCAAACATTGCTGCGGGTACGGTGATCAACCCCGCATTTACCGGGCCGAACTTTTCGGCCAGCGGTGATCAGATCCACGCGTATCAGGGTGACGACGACACGCCCAGTTTTGTCGCATCGGTTCATTTCAATGGGGACGGATATGAGCCTGACGCAACATCGTCGAATACGTCTGCACTGCCCTCGGGGTTGACCGTCGGCACCAGCGCAATTGCCCTCACCGAAACCGACAACGGTGTTTATAGCGGCCCGCTTTCCGGTACAAAGGCCGAATTACAGGCCGCCATCAACGACCCGGCCAACTGGAAAACCAGCAATACCAGGATTGAAGATGTTGAACCTGCGGGGTTCACCGTCACGGATGCCGCGCCCTCGCCATCGGTCATCATAAATGATTTGGACCTGACGACCGATGAAGGGGGAATGGCAGATACATATGAAGTCACGTTGTCAGTCGCGCCCGAACAGCCGGTCACGATCACCATAGCCGCAGGGGCTGATCTTGACGTCGTGCCAACTGAACTGGTGTTTGACGCTACCAACTTTGACCAGCCTCAACAAATCGCCGTCACCGCCGTTGACGACGATTTGCCCGAAGCGGCCGAGGTCGTGGACATTCAGCACACGGTAACCTCGGACGATCCCGCATTCGACGGTATTCTGGCCCCTGTTGTCGAGGTGTCCATCTCGGCAAGCGACATTGAAATCGTGTCGATCTATGAAATCCAGGGCGCGGGCCACGTGTCTGAATTTGTTCTTGCAGATGGACAAACGGTTGCGGATTTCTTCGCGAACCTGCCCGCCGGACCGTCGAGTGTTCTGGGCGACATGGTTTCAACCAGCGGCATCGTCACCGCGGTGGATTCCAACGGGTTCTATCTGCAGGACCCTGATGGCGATGGCAACGATGCGACCTCGGATGCGATTTTTGTGTTCACTGGATCGAACCCGACCGTCACCGTGGGTGACGCCATTTCCGTGGGCGGAACCGTTGCCGAGTTCTTTCCCGGAGGCACAGGCAGTGGCAACCTGCCGACCACCCAACTGACCAATGTTTTTGACCTGGAGGTGCAGTCATCGGGCAATGCGCTGCCCGAAGCGGTTCTGATTGGCAATGATCCGGGTGAGCGGGCGGTGCCCAACCAAAGCATCGACGATGATGCGTTTGCCTCATTCGATCCAACCCAGGATGGCATCGACTTCTTCGAAAGCCTGGAAGGGATGCGCGTGACTGCAACGGATTTGCAAGCCGTCAGCGGAACCAGCCGGTTCGGTGAAATCTTTGCGGTTGCCGATCAGGGTAGTGGCGCAACCGGCCTTTCTGAGCGCGGAACGCTCAATATCTCACCAGACGACTTCAATCCTGAGAAAATCCAGATCGACGAAGACAGTGGAATTTTCGATTTCGACTTTCCCACGGTGAATGTCGGCGATCACCTTGGCGACGTCACGGGTGTGGTGGGCTATAGTTTCGGAAACTACGAAATCCTGCCGACCGAGGATTTTACACCAAATATCCAGTCAGCAGGGTTGGAACAGGAAACGACCACCCTAGCCAGTTCAGGCAACGAGCTGACGATTGCGACATACAATGTTCTTAACCTCGACCCCAATGATGGCGACGGCGACCAAGATGTCGCCGACGGTCGGTTTGCCGCCATTGCCGAGCAGATCACCAATAACCTCAACAGCCCGGACATCATTGGTCTGCAAGAGGTGCAGGACAATTCGGGCTCGGACGATGACGGAACCGTTTCGGCGTCGGAAACCCTGGCGGAACTGGCCGCAGCTATCTTGGCGGCGGGTGGTCCGGCTTATGAGGTGATCGACAACACCTTTATCGGGGACGGAACATCCGGGGGTCAGCCCGGCGGCAACATCCGCACCGCCTTTCTCTACAATCCTGATCGTGTCTCGTTAGTGGAAGGATCCGTGCAGACCATCAGTGGGCAAGGTGAAGGCGAGGCCTTTGAGGGCGCACGTTTGCCATTGGTCGCAGATTTTGTTTTCAACGGTGAAACCGTCACGGTGGTCAACAATCACTTTTCATCCAAAGGTGGTTCTGCGCCTATCTTGGGAACCGAACAGGACTTTGCCGCTCGCCAAGAAGACGTTGATGTGAACGGCAGTCTGGATGAGCGCCAGGCCCAGAGCCAGGCTGTTCAGGATTTCGTCAACGGACTGGGTGATGGCGCCAATGCAGTTGTGTTGGGTGACTTCAACGAATTTGAATTTGTCTCACCCGTAGCTGACCTTGAGGCCAATACCGACCTCGTCAACCTTACAAACGATATCCCGGAAGACGAACGCTATAGCTTTGAGTTTCAGGGCAACAGCCAGTCGTTGGATCATATTCTCGTGTCCGAGGATCTGCATTCCGGGGCACAGGTTGACATCGTCCACGTCAATTCGGAGTTCGCCGCAACCAGCGGGCGCGCCTCGGATCACGATCCCATGGTGGCAAGCCTGTTCATTCCAGAAACCCAGAGTTTGGCCGTTGAGTTCGAAGCGGGCCGCTGGTTCAAAACCAAGGCCTTTGAAAGCATCGATGGCGAAGTTGTGGATGTCGACCGGCTTGGCCCGGTGCGCAACAGTCTCACGTTTTCGGATGTGGGTATCAAAGTGGATGCGATCGATCCAACCAATTTCGAGCTGGTTGCGATCAAACATGGGGCGATTGGCGTGTTCTCATTCGACGACTCGTTGTTTAGCCGCGATGCCGCATCGGTTGACGGTGACGAAAGCCTCAGAATTGCGCTGGAAGACACGGACCTGGAAGCGGTGGAGTTCATCTTTAGCTTTGGCGACAGTCACGGCGGCGGTGAGGTCGAGGTTACCTTCTACGATGACGGTGTTCTTGTCGGCACCATGGTGGCGGATGCTGACGATGGCGACTTCTCAGGATCGCTGGGGCGTACGACCTTTGACGCAGTTGAGTTGTCAGCATTAGATGACACCATGTTTACAGTCGACGAATTTGCGTTCGAAGTGATCGATCAGAACCTGATTGCCTAAAGCAATGCCACACGGGGTCACCCTAGTACTACCGTGTGGCAAACCGCATGCAAATAATACCGCATCACGAACACTCGAAACCTCGAACAGAATGGATTAGCCAGCTTGAGCCATTGAATTTGATGCGCTGCGAAAAGAACTTTGCATCACTATCGTGCAAGTTTGATCTGATCTGACGTCCAGAAAAATATACATCCGCAACTTTGTTATTGCTGCCAGCCACTAGTGCCTCGCACGGCATTGTCCAAAAGGGGTTCAGAGCCGTACAATGCCGCGATCCGCGCCGACGACGAGGACCTTAGTTGGTGAATGTCTATTCCATCAAAGAGTTAAGCTGCAACGACGCGCGAAGCGTCAGTTTGGCTGCAGGTGAAATCCGCATACTGCGAATGTCTTGTGTGGATGGCGCCCGCATAGCAAAGGGTTGAATGTGGTTTTGCGTGTCTTTTCAGAAGCGGTCTTGTGTCCGGCCTGTTTACGCGGTTTTGACCGCTGGCCTGAATGCGCACCGTGATCTCGTACCAGCCAAGACGATTGTGCAGGTCGATCAACTGCCGGCTGAGAACCCGAAGAACATCTTGAGCCAACTCAGGCAGTTCGGCATGGCTTCCTTCGACGATCCCTTTCGCAAAATCGATGGCGCGGGCGACTCCGCGCGCCTGATGCAACGATAGAAGTGTTTGTTGCTCTTCGGATTTGATTTCGACAAACCGCATGGTCGGTCGCGTCACCGCCTCGCAGATCGCTTCTGCATCCACAGCATCGGATTTGCCCGCTATATATATAGGGTTTGACGTACGACGGCGGCATCAGCCGGACTGTATGACCTAGTTTCGAAAGTCGATACGCCCAGTAGTGGCTGGACGAACAAGCCTCGATTCCGACCAAACATGGCGCAAGAAGCTGGAAAAACACTAGGACCTGAGGTCAGCGTAAAGGCCGGTTACACATCTTGCCTGTCATCCGTGACGCCGTGCACATGAAAGATGTTCTTGGTCAAATCCAGGCCAGCGGCGATATCCTGCATGGGGGTGGCTCCTCTCAACCGCAGATCATGGCACCTGAACTATGGCGCATTGCGACGCCGGGAGCGGGGGGCCATCCACCCCATCTGCAATGCGGGTTGCGATCGCTGAAACCTGATTGCAAATCGAAGGTCGGCGATGGGCCGGCTCAAGGGGCACTGGTTACAAGGCGATACTTTCGGAACATCGATCCATCGTATGTCATCTCGCCCTCAAACCTTGCGCCCATGCGCTTCAATGCCCCCAATTTAGTGCGACTAGGAGGAAGCAGGAGCGTCACGCATGGGATACGATCTTCGCCGTGCGCAAACTCCAGCGCTTGAGCGGTTATCCTCATCCCCAACCCGAAGGCCGAGGGTTTCAGCACGAGACCGTAGTCCCAGTCAGGACCTTCACGCTTAAAGCCGCCCCATCCCACATACGCGCCGTCCGCCAGAATTGCCCAATGGCCCAACCCGTCCTGCGCCCACTTGGCTTCTCTCATTGCCACGAAGTCAGCTGTGCGCCGCTCATCCCAGTTGCCTTGGAGCAAAGGCATGTGCAGAGCCAGAGCTGGATCGGACATATGCTCCGCAATATCCTCGACCGCAATCTCGGGTAGGCGCGTGAAGGTGATTTTTGTCATGTGCTCGTTTGCGACACGCCGTA
>NZ_JBXWOX010000034.1:0-29568 GCF_059611125.1 Ruegeria sp. CDSB029 | reverse complement strand
AAACTCAAACAGAAATCGAACCAGAGCCTCCGTTACGAAAACGCCTCAGCTCTCCGAAAAACTCTGAAGACGGACACGATATCTTGGTTCGCAGTAATTCAGGGCCAAACTCTCTTTCATAGTAAAAGAACACGATCTCGATCTCGCGCTGACTTCCAACTTGTTGCTCAGAAACAAATCCTAACAGAGCGCCTCCGCGCATACGTGCTGACCTTGTACTCAGGCATCGACCGGTGCTGTTTACTACCAATTCCGCACAAAAAATCTTTCGTTCGGAAAGGTATCTTTCGTTCGTACTTCCCTAGTGTTCAGACGTGTACGGCGTGATGGCTTCCAAGTAGGCTGTGACGGGAGAAGCGCATTCTAAGCAGGTGTACTTGACAAATGCCTCACTAAACTCTGCAGACCAGATCTCTTCCTTTTCAAGGTTGGCGATAAGGTACGACCCGTCAAGGCGACCAAAGCGAGTGCCTTCTGCAAAGCTTGTCTGAGCGGATACAATTGTGGCGAAAGCCATCAGTTGAGTAAGAAGTTTCAATGGCCATCCTGCATTCAAGGTTTCTTATACTCATTAGGCTTTTGGCGTTAATCATAAAATCTGGCTCAAAGCTGTGCAACGACAGCTTCGTCCGCTCACCTGCTATTTGCCACCTCGTTCTGAACGTCAGGAATGTGCGGTTCGCGACTTGCTGCACGAGCGAGACTTTGGGTGTTGTCCAAGGTCAAGTAAGGGCTCATTCCGACCATTTGCTGCACGGAATATTTAAGGCCGCTTCGGTCCCAAAGGAAAATGCTGCTGCCAAAAAGGAAAAACTTTGGTGCTCGTACCATCATGGAGATTTGGTGGAGCCTAGGGCCACCATACCCTCATTGAAAACGCTGCGTTTTCCACCAGTTGGGACATCTCACCCCCACATAGAACCCCACATATTACTGAATTCTCCTGACTTCAACTGCTGTCAATTGGGCTAATGAAACCAATTTGGCAGTCCAAAACCTTGCTGTCGCGCGGTGCTATCTCCTTCATCCAGACAACTTGGCCAACGTGCGTTCAACACTGAGGAATGGAAATTGAGAATTGAGTGGGAGCATCCTAGGTGTGTTGCATGTCTTGTAACTAAGGAATTGAGCGTTGAGCATGTGATGCCAGATGGCCTTGGAGGCATCCTCACGTCTTGATTTCTTTGTGGGAATGCAACAGCCGATTTGGTTTTTCACTCGAAGGAGCGGATCACCTCGCTCTCGAACTCCGTAACCCACGGGTCAATCCCAAGACAGTGACAAGAACGCAAAGTTAAGCTATTATGTCAGTAATATTGACGTATAAATGACGAGATTGACGGTTCTATGCCCCATGACGAGCAACAAGCTAAACGCGGCCCGGATGGCAAGTTCCTGCCCGGGCACAAACCGCCAAAGTCAACCGGCCGACCGCGGGGTGCAAATGGCATTAAAGCACGCGCAGCACGGCTTGCGGGAGAACGGCTTGAAGAGATGCTCGGGCGCGCCACTGACGTAATTTCCGACGAGCTTGATAACGGCAATCCAACCGTAGCCCAATGGCTCGTTGATCGGGTTCGGCCTCCTGCACGCTCTGACTTCGTTCAATTGGCTGACAGGAACAAATTGAGCTCAATTGAAGATATCCTTGTCGCTTCAGAGCGGACCACAAATGCAGCATCGCGGGGCGAAATCAGCTTGCAACAGGCAAGGCTTCTTCAGGATGTCTTGGGTCGTCATGCCCAGCTCAAAGGGCTTGAAGAACTGTCCGCACTCCGTGCAGAGGTCGAGGAAATGCGACGTACGGATAGAACGACCGCCGCAATTGATAAGTCACTGCTACCAAAATGGGGCCGCCTGAGCGAGGAACAAAAATGAAGAGAGGGTCATGGACAGACAGCGGAGGAATGGCTGGAACTCGCCTGCCCATTTCTGATAGGACCGCCATCAAGGCTGCACTAAAAGAAGCAATCGAAGCGGCTGATAGGTTAGAGATATCGATCAAGCATTCTGAAAAGATAGGTGCTCTGCCTCCAAACCTGATGTCTGGCCAGCGTGAACTCTACGAGGCGAGACGACTACTGGCTTCGGGTATCGCGCACCTAGTAGAAAAGCGTTCTTAGCAACACTTGTACGGGCTGAAGCAAGAAGACGCATTTCCCGCTTCAGTAAAAATTTTCCGCAAAGCAGTCGTTCAAGCAAGTTGCAGCGAATGACTGCACTGAGGCCTTTGTGACAGATGCTGCGGCATACACATTTTGGCAGTAACGGCGGATTGCGGCCATTCGCTGCGGTTTGCACCAAGGTCCGCTCTGCGGATGCCGTAGGCTGGATCACTTGGCTGACGCCAGCATCGTGGCAAAGACAGGTCTTCACTCTACCTGACGTGTGACAGGCCCACTTTCCAGAATTGGGAGTCCGTCCTGAATTTACAGGTTCAGCGGTAGGGCAAGCTGAAGAACGAGAAGCTGTTCGTCTGGGTGACTATGCGTGATCCCGTCTCAGCCATAAGCGTTTGCATTGCTGAGCTGCCCGTCGGACACGCTACAAGATCGGCGGCATCATCAAGAAAGTCTACGGTGAATGCGCTTTCGCCGACAAGTTGGCATTCATCCGACGGGCTGCGGTAGCCGCGAACAAAGACGAGATCGGGGTCCGGTTCGCTGACCGCAACCTCAACCGGCGCCTCAATACATCCAGTGAGTAAAAGCGTCGCTGGCAAGATAAAGAAGGATGCCAATAGCTGCTTCAAGTGAATAGTTGTTGCCATTCTACTTCTCCCATTCCGCGGCTGTGCTACGCCAAATGCCATCTTCTGCGTCCCAGGCGCTTGCAGTGACACATGGGGTTGGATTGATCCCGCCGCATTGCGACCCGTGAACATCGGTGAGAAGAACACGGTTGGGACCAAGATCTACGACATCCCAACCTTGGTTGAGGATAGAGCTAATGACATCACCCACAAGGAAGTGCGACATGCATCCGCCAGTTCCGCAATACAGGGACGCGGCCGACGAGCAGGCAAAGAACACCTCGTTCAACACCCAGTCAGTTTTCAGATCTCCGTCCAGATCCACGCGCACAATAGCGCCCCATTCCAATGCAAATTCACCGTTCTCAAAGTCAGAGCAGGCTTGTTGCGCCTGATTGATCTTTTCTTGAAGCTGCGCCGGGAGCTCAGATATCTCTGAAGCACTGGCAGGCTGCGGCAATGTTAAAGCCGTCGCAAGCAACGCGCAGAAATGCATCCTGACAATCGAAACAAGGCTGGATTCGGCGCTCGATCTCGGCATCAGTTGCATTGGTCGTACCGATAATCGCCGAACTCCAGCCAGTTTTTCCTCTGGTTCCGGAAGATCAGAAATTCGGCCCGATCCTCCGCCAGTAGGGCAACAACGAAGTCCTTGACCAATTCGGAGTTGCCGAAATAGCTGTATGAGGTCATTGCCCGCTGGGTTTCGCCGTTCACGGTGACGCGCGCGTCCCACTCATCATTGGCATCATCGAGGATCACGAACTCGATTTGCCGTTTGACCCCACCGCCGCCGCAATAGACCACGCCTTCTGGTGCCTCCATAGGCGCGGAGGTTTGGTCCAATGCCCGACATTCGGCCCGGAGTGACTGGATGGCTGTACCTGATCCCTTAAGATCAAAAATGCCGTAGCTGACGTCTTGATCTACCATCGACAGGTTCAGGGTGGCGTTTGCGGCAATCTGGTCGAGGACGAACGCATAATCCGCCTCGTCGCTGAACTGGATCTCGACAGGATAGTTGTCGACGATCTGGACGAACGAGTTTTCGCGTCCCATCTGAAAAGCAGCAACTTCTTGCGATCCGTTTATCAGAAAACGAAAAGAAAGGCCGTTCTTTCGTACGATATCCTGCGAATCCTCATACCCGGCCGGGGCGAACCTGATCCTGTCGCACTGCAACTCCAGCGTCATGTTGTTTGTCTGAATAAATGCATTTGGCAACGGGCTGCCGCTGAAGCCCCATTCGGCCAGTGCAGGGGCCGCCGACAGACAACACATCAGACACGCAGACCAGAAAGTGTTTTTCATTTTTAACTCCCAAAGTTCCTCGTACGAGGAGGCAATAATGGTTCTCCAGCATTGAGGTGCCAGTGAGTGGTCATGTAATGCTATGACGGTGCGCCATATTCATTCGTTCCTTCCTGTGAGGGTCGCGAAAGCCACCAGATCATCAAGAGAGAAAGGACAAGTTGAATCGCGTACATGACCATCAAACCGGTTGCACCGAGAAAGGCTGCTGGTTCTCTCAAAGTCTCAGGGTCTTCAACGCCAGTTTCGAGCGCTGAAAAAACTGCAACCCCGGTCAGCAGCATGAACATCGTTGCGATACTGAAGGCCATTGGAAGGAGAAGATACCATCCAGGACGACCTGTATCATGTAATCGACGCCACCCCGCGGCGAGCATCGGAAGCAACATCGCCAGTTGGAAAACGGAGTTCAACAAGTTCGATCCCTCTTCTGTTTCCGGATCAGTGCCAAAAAGGACCGAACTGAGTACCGCCAACCCAACGCTGACCAGGACGACGAACAGAACAAACCACCAATATTCTGATCTCTGCGCGCGGCCCGAAAACACGACATATTTGGACAGGCAGGTCATGACCGATTGCGTGAAACCCATTGTAAAACCCCTCGTTTTGCTCTGGCAGTCCTATATTTACATCTTGAAAGGCTTACGAAAAACAGCGGCAGTGCAAGTTTCATGTGCAAGTGGAAAAATTCAGACTGGGAAACTGCGCGGAAAATGATTTACTTCAAGCTGCGTGCCCCCAAGCCGGGACGTGTCCCCTGACAACCCAAATCGCGCTCTTAAGCCAAAGGTAACCAATGTCACAGCCCGCATATCTACATCTGGTTTTGGGAGGAAGTGCCGGAGGTTGTCTACGCGCGGCAGTTGCAACTTACGGCCTGACAGGGCACGTGGATGTGTTCGATGATGATCTGAGCCACGGGCCTTTGAACGACAAACAATCGCGGGCGGCATATTTCAGAGAGCTTTTCCAAAACTATGGCCAGTTGCCTGACGATCCCTTTCCGTCACTAGTCGATTTCGACCGGATCTCGGCCCATTTGACGCAGGATCTCACGCCGGAAGTTTGCATATGGGCGGGTGAGAATGCATCAGAGCGGACGTTTTTGGAGATGGCATGTCATGGCCTGCGCCTTTTCAAAGGTTCGGTGACCCGAGTTGGAACGACTGGCTTAAAGTCACTGCCGTATATAGGTCCGCAAACTCCGGCTTTACTGGCGAGCCTTTTTGATCAACGCGAAGCGGTAGACCCGGTCACAAGAGCAACACTTTCTTCTGATTTTCTGCGCCTGCGAGACAGTGGTGCTACACTGCGTATATGGGAAGCAGGCAAGATCGTCGATGTTTCCGACAATCTCTATGACAGTCTACTTTTATCATGCTGTGCAACAAACTGGACACCTGCTGCGCGCGTTGTCGGTACGGCCATGGGGCGATGCGACGAACACAACTTGTTGGGTGATGTGTTCTTATCTGGGAGGCTTCAGCATCTGATCATGCAAGGTATGATTGAGGCATCTGGCCCTCAAACAAGCCTGCGAGACTTTGACGTGCGACGTAGATAACGTTGCCGAACGTTACAGCAATACTTACGTTCAAAGAGGCGGAGGCTAATTGACTGGAGTTAGGGGGAATTGAGCATTCTTTGGAGCCTAGGGCCGTCTTTCAAAAAGCGACCCTTACTGCGCGCTGCGATCATATTTCCGCGTCCTTTAGGCTGAACCGATCTGCATTTGCTTTGCCGGTTCCGGTGGCAATGGGATCAGAGGTTCCACTCGAACCCAACTGCTTTTTCGGACACCTCCCAGAGACGCGACATAACAGCCTTGTCATGGGCATGCGCGTTCAGTGTGCCTTTGCCGACCGGGCCGACCGCTTCCAGACGGCCCGTCGGTCCATAAAGGGCGCGCTGCGCGCTCAGAGCCTCTTCGGTGGCACACATGACCTCAGGGTATGAGCCTTGTTCTGCGGTCTGGACCATCGGCGTCTTGGTCATCAGCCACCAGATGAAACGCATTGTGCGGCTGCCGCTTGTTGTGATCAGAGACGTCGCCGATGAGCCGGGATGGCAAACGTAGACCTCAACATAGGTGCGCCGCGCCGCGGCCAGACGGTCCTGCAGTTCGTAGGCGAACATCATCTGCGCCAGCTTGCTCTGCGAATATGCGGCGTTTGCGCCGTAGCCCTCACCCCAGTTCATGTCATCGAACTTGATTGTTTTGAGACCCATGTTGTAGCCGAGGCTCGCAACGACCACGATCCGGCCCTTGCATTCCGCGATGCGGTCAAAGAGCAGACCATTGAGCAGAAAATGTCCGTAGTGGTTGGTGCCAAGCTGGCTTTCGAACCCGTCGACGGTCAGCTTGCGCGTCGGCACCTGAGCGATGGCCGCATTGTTGATCAGCGCGTCGATCCGAGGCACCGTCTTCAGAACTTCTTCGGAAGCCTCGCGCACGTTATCCAAAACGGACAGGTCCATGCGGATGAAGCTCACATCTGCTTTCGCGCCGAATTCCTGTTTCAGGTCCGCGATTGCCGCCTCTGATTTCTCGGTAGAGCGGTTCAGCATGACCACCTTGGCGTTTTTCTTGAGAAGGATGCGCGCGGCCTGAAAGCCTGCGCCAGCGTTTGCACCGGTGATGATGTAGGTTCTGCCCGACTGGTCGCCGAGGCGCTCGGGTGTCCAACCTTTAGGTCCGAATGTCGTATCTGCCATATTCTATCTCCTTCCAGCCTTGGCCGGCGGTTGTGGTGTTATTGCTTGAACGCACAGATAGAATCTGACTGGGTACAGATACAGGCGATATCCTCTCGATTATTTGCCCAATCGTCTCAACCCCGTTGCAAAGAAGAAAGTTCCGTGCCAGCTTTAGTGCATGAGCAAAGACCAGATCAAAAACCTTGTCGAGCGCCGTCTGCCAGATGCAGGCCTTGTTGATACCGCACTAAGGGGCGTCCAGCTTTTCCGGGTGACCGAGGCGGTGCCTTGTGTTCCTGCCGTCTATGAGCCCACGGTCGTGGCCATTCTCAGTGGCGCCAAGGAAGCCGTACTGGACGGACAGCATTACGTGTACGGAAGCGACAAATACCTGCTTTGCCCCATGACTTTGCCGGTCGAAGCAGGCGCACCACGAGCTTCTGAAAGGGACCCGCTACTGGGAGTCATGATCACATTAGATCGACGCATGATGCGAGAGCTTACGATGGAGATCGAGGCCGCCACTGGAGGACGTAGACAGCCGCAAGGGAATGCGCCTTCGGCTTTGGAACTAGCGTCCTGGGATGTCGGTTTCACGCAGGCACTGTGGCGGCTTCTCGAGTTGCTCGACAATCCGGTTGACCTGGAGGTGCTCGGACATGGGCGACTGCGCGAGTTGTATTACGCGGTTCTCATGGGCGAAGCTGGGGCGGCGGCAAGACGGGCCTATGGCGTCGGCAACGAAATCGCGCGAACAATCGACTACCTTTCAACCCACTTGAACGAACAGGTCACCATTGACGACATGGCCGACCACGTTGGTATGAGCCGCGCGGTCTTCCATCGGCGCTTCAAGGAAGCCACGACAATGTCTCCGATCCAGTTTGTCAAATCGATGCGGCTGAACAACGCTGCGATGAAGATTGCGGAAGGAAAGACCGTGTCGGAGGCGGCATGGGATGTGGGGTATCAAAGCTCCTCTCAATTCAGCCGCGAATTTAAGCGGATGTACGGCCAGTCGCCCCGGCAATGGAGCAACGCGACGCAGGTGCCTCAACGATTGAACTGAGGGGCGCCTGTCACTGCAGGCTTGCAGCGAATGTCCGGAAAGCGGGCTGCGACTACAGCAATCTAGTCCATAGTTGAGCGACCGGTTTGGGCCGAAAGCGCCAGTTGGGCTGAACAGTGCGAACGGCAGAAAAGTCCGCGTTGCAGACATTCGCGACAACTTGCTTGAACGTCTACTTTCGCGGGAAGCTGCATCGGATGTGGGGCGATTAAATCACGGTGCGCATCCCAAACCCGATGATCCGCATTCTATCCATGAACAAAGACCACCGACTCTCCCTCGACGTCTTGGGCGTAGGAGAGCCTGACTGCATTTATCGCAACTCTGTGTTCCATTAATCTGGCGAAGTACTCTTGTTGCATTTGTTTTGAGAGAAATAGCGCCAGACCCGAAGGCACTTGGAGCAATAATTCAGCTGTGTTCAGCCAAGAAAGCCAAGGCGTCCCTCTCAAAACGCGGCCATTCCGGGTCGTTGTCAGGGATGGTATGGTTCGAGCTTTCGTAGGCGATGAACTTCGCGTTGGGTAATCCTTTTGCAAACAACCGTCCTTGTTCGACCGGCTGCATCCTGTCACTCGTCCCATGACAAACAAGGCACGGCACTTCGACCTCGGACAATATCGGTGTGATATCGATGTTATCAATCACGCCGCGATACCGCCCCATGTTTTCGGGTGAAATCATCTTGCGCATATCTTCGGCATATTGCCGCCGTTCTTCTTGGCTCGCGCCCGGCACGATGATTTGCGCCATTAAATCACGCAGAGACGGATAATCATCATCCCACCCGGCAGTCATCATTTGCTTAATTGCGTTGGCGCGTTCCACATCTTTTTGCGACGTTCTTTTTGCCCGACCAATAGGGAACCCACCTATCATTACGATCGCAGACACACGGTCAGGTCGGCGCGCTGCGAAGGCAGCTGCCACTGCGGACCCCTGCGATATCGCAAGGATCGGCGCGCGTTTGATACCCGCTGCGTCGAAAACGGTTTCCAAGTCATCAACGAACCGTTCGAACGTGCAAGTTTCTGCATCCCAGTCGGATAGACCGTTGAGCCTGGCATCAAAACGGACCAAACGATGTCGTTGAGCGATGGAAGTGTAAATTGGAGCTTTCCCCGGATTGCGCCAGTCAAGTTCCAAGTGTCCAATCCAACTTGGCGCCTTTACGACCGGAGGACCGTCCCCAACTGAGCTCCAGGCCAGACTAATGTTGTCGTTAGTTTTGCAATAACGAATTTCCTGTGTTTTGGCGAAGTTAGCGCGCGATTTGGACACATGTTCATCGGTGAAGTTGATCGACAAAACTTCGATCGGCTGTTCAATGCCTTTGAACGTGTGAAGCCCTTCTCGGCGCAAACGTTTGGCATAGTCCGCTCCGGCAAGATCACAAAGTACCTTTGAGACCAGAATGCCCCCGGGTTCAGCTGCCGATTGGAGCCGCGCAGCGATGTTGACGCCGTCTCCGAAGATATCGTCGCCATCGACGGTGACGTCGCCGACATGCAAACCCGCTCTAAGCTGGATACGTTCCGGAACCAAATAGGGATGGTCTGGCTCTCTTAGCTCGGTTTGGATCGCAATTGCCGCTTCTAGGGCGTTTCCTGCTGACGGAAATTCAATCAATGCTCCGTCGCCCAACAGTTTGACCACCCGGCCAGATTTTTGCTCAACGATCGGCGTTACCAAATCGCGGTACAAGGTGTTCAGTGTTTTGAGAAGTAGCTTGGAGCCGCCCTGCATCATCCGACTGAAGCCGACGACATCGAGAGACACAATTGCAGCAAGACGACGTTGACTCATGGTTACTTCCCGCAAGTTGGCTCGAAAACACTACCACGTTCATAGACTGTTAGAACCGGCAACATGCCTAATAACTGTAAACGTGCAGTGGAATGATCGGTAACTAAGATCTCGAATTGACCAAAGACCGTGGAAGCGATCATTAAAAAGGTATGCCTATCCGTTTTCTCAGGGAACGGCGGGTTTGTCCGCATACCGGTCGTTTGCTGCAACTTGCTTGAATGTCCACTGTGCGGACGAAGCTGCCGGATGCTGTCGCCGCAAACATCGCGCCTCCTCACCAACAAAATCACCGGAGAGTTCGCGGCACTGCAGCGCGATTTCCCGAAAGCGGACGTTCAAGTCTACCAAATCGGGGCAACTCAAAATCGGTCGTTCGCTGCGCGAGCATCGAGCGTCTGAGTTGCGGACAGACCTGCCGTTAAGTTTTTCGCTCTCAATGACCGCTTCATGTGCTTTGCACCCGCAGCGAAAAGCACGTCGGGCTAAAGTGGCCTTTCGCTGCGAGGGCGATGGGCAACTATCGAGCCACCGAAGCCGACGTTCGCCTTTTTATTCATAGCTTGGGAAATTCCCACTAGGGTAGTCCAAACCCACCTCTATAGTTTGGGCGAGGTCATTGCACGCCTTGGTTTGATCGCGTGCAGATCGCGTCTGCTCAAACACCGGCAGGGTTCTCTACGTCGCGCCCCAAGGCTGCAAGATCAGAATATCGATCTCCGATACGATGATGTGGACGTCCTCGGGTCGCGGCCCCCAATGCGACGACAAGTTCATTCACATCAGGTGCGTCATAGATGGAAAACTGAACGGTCAGATAATGCGAGCGCCGACCCGTATCATGTTTGTCCATCAACGGGATCTGGATCTGGGTGTTTGCCGGTCCGCGCGTGTTAGTGAAACCAAGATAGCTTTTGGCATCAACGGCCTCGCGGTAGAAATTGCCAAACTGCAAAGTGTGGATCAGCGCCGAAGCGTGCTCCACTTCGCAGCTGGTTCCGGCGATGCAGGCTTTTCCGTAGGCCTCTATTGCGTCGCCCGAACCTGCCAATGTAATCAGGCGATCGGTCAGCATTTTGCCCAGAACGGGAGCCATGCGCTGGATCTCTGGCTGCAGGTCTTCGACGAACCCACGCCCCGCCCAGGGGTTTTCCACTACGGCTGCCACTCCGATCATGCGCAAGACAGGGTCAGAGGCACGTCCGCCTTCGGTATGGATGTCTTCGTCAAATGTAATGACTTTGCGCAGTTCGGGTATCATGGGAATTCTCCTGTCAGATGTGATATTTGTGATTTCCGGACAGTCTGTGCACAACGCCTTCGACTTCGGTTCCCTGATATATGCCGAAGGTGCCATGCCGGTGCTCTTGCGCGTATCTGCGCAAGAGAGAACGCTCGGCATCGTCGGACACCCGCGACAGTGGCAAGATATCAAGGGAGAAAAACGTCAACCCGGTATCGGCATCGCCCTGCACGCGCGCGTGATAGACGATGCGTTGCGCACCCGTTTCCGTGACCTGATAGACAGCATAAAGTTGCGTCAATTCTGCCTTCATCAATTCATCGCCCAGAGCCTTGAGTAAGGCCTGTGTCGAGGACGCGGATGGCAGCGTCACACTTCCGTCAGCCTCTTCTTTCAGCAGCAACCCGCCTTCGTGTGCCAAAACAGCCGCGATTTTCACATCACCTTTGGTTGCTGCTTCGGTCACCGCACGGTCCAACCCAAGATCAAAGTATGCGCCCTTGTAGTACCCCAGAGGATCCCCATCGGATGTCTCGAAGTCGAGCACACAACCAATAAGGATCAGATGATCCCCTGCATCCACCAGCCTATGTTGCGCGCAGCCAAAGCTGGCAAGGGCACCATCGATAACGGGCATGTCTTGCGCATTGGGATGCCATTTGACGCTGTTGAACTTCTCTGGCGACTGCGAGGCAAAGAGGCCCGAAACCTCCTTTTGATCATCTGCCAGAATGTTGACCGTGAAATGATCACAGGTTGCGAATGTGTCGCAGGAAAGTGCAGCCTTGCCGATGCAGACCAGCAAGAGTGGTGGGTCGAGCGAGACAGAAGAGAAGGAATTTGCCGTAAAGCCACGCGGCGTGCCGTCAGACTGGCGGGTCGTGACAACCGTGACCCCCGTGGCGAAACGCCCAAAGGCGTCGCGCAGGGTGCGCTTGGTTTCCGGTGCCATGGGTGATGAGGTTGGCGTCAGGGTCTCAAGCACGTCATTGTCCGCCCCCAGAGCGGGTGGCGGGTTCAATGTCCCATGCCCGTGCGCGCCAAAGCGCAGCGGGTTGGCGGCAACCGTCCAGGGCCTCGTTTCAGCATCCGGGCCGTGCACCTGTGTGAGCATTTTACGAGCCTCGATATGGGGGTCGCGGGCAATGTCCTGAATGGTGTTTAATGGGCCAAAGGGAACCTCACCGCCCAGTGTTTTGGTCAGCTCAGCTTTGCTCAGCTTTGAGAACCAGCCTGAGACCAGGCGGTCAACCTCACCCGCGTGGGCAGCCCGTGCGCTGCGCGAGGCAAACCGGGGATCAGTACCAAGGGCAGGCTTCCCCATCAGCTCAGTCAAACGGCGCCAAAACGCATCGTCGACGATGCCAAGCGCCACGTGCCCGTCCGCTGCCGGGTACAATCCGAACGGGCTGAGAAAGGGGTGCCCGTTGCCTTCGGGCCCCGGCACCTTGTCGGTGTAATCATGAAGGTAGACCATGCGCTCGCACAAAGAGATCATGGCGTCGTACATGGCCACGTCGACGAACTGTCCTTTGCCGGTTGCTTCCGCCTCGCGCAAGGCGGCCATGATGCCAAAAGCCATCATCATGCCGGTGAAGATGTCGCCGACGCCGGGGCCGGTCTTGGTGGGGCTGTCGGCGTTCGGCCCGGTGATGGACATCAATCCGCCCATAGCTTGCGCTACCACGTCATAGGACGGCCAGTGCGCATATGGGCTTGTCCCTGTGCGCGGATCGCCAAATCCTCTGATTGCCGCATAGACGATTCTTGGGTTCAGCTCGGCGAGTGTTTCATAAGAAAGGCCCAGGCGATCCATCACGCCGGGCCGAAAGTTTTCGACAATGACATCCGCAGTGGCGGCAAGCGCGCGAAACTGGATCTTTCCCCCATCTGATTTCAGGTCCAGTTGGATGCTCTTCTTGCCGCGGTTCAAACTGACGAAGTAACCGGCCCAGTTGTGATCGGGATCATCGTCGCGGAATGGGCCATTGCCACGGCTCGTATCGCCCGTACCCGCTTCGATCTTGATCACCTCTGCACCGTGATCCGCAAGGTGCATGGTGCAGTAAGGGCCGGATAACATGCGGCTCAGATCCAGCACGCGCAGACCTTTCAGGATTTGTGTGCTCATATGGCCATTTCCAGACCATCAAGAAAGCCGCGCAGGGGGGCGTTCACGGCGTCGGGGTTTTCGGCCAGCGCCATGTGACGGAGACCCGAAAGGATAACAGCCTTTGATTGCTCAATCTCTGCGGCTATGGCGCGGGTCATTTCGGGGCCGTTGCCATAGTCTTCGTCGCCGGTGATCACCAGTACAGGACAGCTGATGGGCGGCGTTGGGGCCACGATTTCGTCGATGCCATCCGCCAATACACGATAGATCGTGTGATAAATGCTAATGTCGTTTGCCTTTACCCAGCCGCGCACGGTGTCCATCATTGCCGGGTTGGCCTGTCGGAAATTTGCCGTAAACCAGCGTTCCAACGCGGCCTCCACAGTGGCTTGTGGTCCGTCTCGGCGGGCTTGATCGACACGTTTTAGAATAGCAGCCTGAGCCGCATCGGTGCGTTTGTGGGGTGAGTGCAGGATTGCCAGTGCGTCCGCCCTGGCCGGACGGTCCTGCGCAAACCGACGCGCGATCATGCCGCCAAGGGAAAACCCCACCAAGGTCGCTGAGCGGACATCACAGTGATCCAGTAGGGCCGCCAGTTGATCCGAAAACAGCGATAGACTCGGCCTCGCGGGCGGCGGTGTACTTTGTCCATGTCCGAAAAGGTCATAGTGCAGCACGCGGTATTGATCACTCAGCGCGGGGGTCGTCCACTGCCAACAGTCATGGTTCAGACCCAGGCCGTGGATCATCACCACGACCGGCCCAACCCCAGGCCCAGCCCAGCTGTAGGCAGTACCATCAGGCGCCTTAAGCATCGTCTAACGGGCGGTAGGCGACCACCTCGACCTCTACCCGGACATCGACCAGCAGATCGCTGACCACCGCCGACCGAGTGGGCGGTTCTATTGGAAAGTACTCCCCGTAGACCGCATTGAAACCGGGAAAGTCGCTGCGATCCCGCAACCAAACCATCGCTTTGATCACATCATCGCGGGTGCAGTCCGCCAGCGCCAGCGTGGCGGTGATGTCATCCAGCACGGCGCGGGTTTGCTCCTTTACCGTGCCGGTGGTCATAGGCGCGCCATCTTTCATGGGGATTTGCCCGGTCAGATACACAAAATCACCCGCCCGTATGGCACGCGACAGGGACAAGACCCGCCCGCCAATTTCAAGCGGGCCGCCAATCACTTGCTTTTTCTTCGCCATAAATACGGCCTCCCTTGCGGCAAGCCTGCCTTGATCCATCAAAAGCGCTTTCAGATTTTTCGACAACCTTTGTCGTAATTTCGTGCACATGTGACGCAAAAGCGGAGATGAATGAGAGGGTAACAGAGGGGGGATGCAGGCCATGGGTGAAATCACCAACTACCAAATGCTGATCGACGGACAGTGGTGTGATGCAGAGGACGGCGGCACCTTTGACAGCGTGAACCCCGCTGATGGCAACGTCTGGAGCCGTGTGCCCGAAGCGACCGAGGCTGACGTGAACCGTGCAGTTGAGGCCGCACATGCCGCATTCACAACCGGACCCTGGGCAGGCATGACGCCGACGCAACGGGGCAAGTGCCTGCGCAAGCTGGGCGATCTGCTGGCGGAACATTCAGAAGCATTGGGGCGCACGGAATCCATTGATACCGGCAAGATGCTAAAGGAGACCCGCTGGCAGGCGACGTATATCGCCGAGTTCTTTCACTTCTTTGCAGGCTGTGCCGACAAGGTCAGCGGCGAAACACTGCCCATCGACAAACCCGACATGTTCGTCTTCACGAGGCGTGAACCCCTTGGGGTGGTGGCTGCCGTGGTGCCGTGGAATTCGCAACTGTTTCTGGTGGCCGTCAAGATTGGCCCGGCGCTTGCGGCTGGCAATACCGTCGTGCTGAAAGCCTCTGAACATGCCAGTGCGGCGATGCTGGAGTTTGGTAAGCTGATTGAAGAGGCGGGCATTCCCCCCGGCGTCGTCAACATCATCACCGGCCATGGGGAGCCCTGCGGCCGTGCGCTCACAGGTCATCCGCTCGTGGCCCGTGTGTCCTTTACCGGAGGGCCAAATGCCGCGCGGCATGTGCTGGAGAACGTCAAACGAAATTTTGCCGAAGTGTCGTTGGAATTGGGGGGCAAATCCCCGTTCATCGTCTTTGACGATGCCAATATCGAAAGCGCTGTAAACGCCTCTATCGCGGGCATCTTTGGCGCCACGGGGCAAAGCTGTGTGGCTGGGTCACGGCTTTACCTGCACGAAGACATTGCCGATCAATTCCTTGAGCAGATGACCGCGCTGGCCCGCCAGATCGTGATTGGGGACCCGCTGGCGGATGAGACCCAGATGGGGCCATTGTGCACCACCGGACAGTTAGAGCATATCCAACGAGAAGTGGCGCATGCCCAAACAGAAGGCGGCAAAGTGCTGGTCGGCGGCAAGCAGCCAAAGGGGATGTCTGGCCTGTTCTATGAACCCACGATCATCGAAGTCCCTCGTCAGGATCTGCGCATTGTCGACACTGAATTGTTTGGCCCGGTTCTGTCGGTGCAGCGGTTCAAAACCGAGGAAGAGGTGCTCGCATTGGCCAATGATAGCGAACATGGGCTGGCAGCAGGTATCTTTACCCGCGACAGCGCGCGCTCCCTGCGCATGGCGGGGGCAGTGCGTGCCGGTATCGTCTGGGTGAACACCTATCGGGTGGTGTCTCCGATTGCGGAGTTCGGGGGCAACAAAGGATCGGGATATGGCCGCGAAAGCGGGTTCCAGGCGATCTACGACTATACCCGCCCAAAGACGATCTGGATGAACACGTCTGATGAACCGATGGCCAATCCGTTTGTAATGCGTTGAGGGAGAGAACAATGAAATTCCAACTTGCCGTGAACATGGAGCGGATCGACGACAATCTGGACATGCAGGATGTCGCCCGTCACACGCTGGAGATGGTGCAGATCGCCGAAGAGGGTGGGTTTGATATCGTCTGGGCCGCCGAGCACCACGCGTTGGAAATGACCATCGCGCCAAACCCTTTCCAGATCCTTACTTGGTGGGCTGCCGAAACCAGCCGCATCCGTCTGGGCACGGCCGTTGCGACGGCGGCCTATTGGCACCCGATCAACCTGGCGGGCGAAGCGGCGTTCACCGATCTGATCACCGGCGGGCGGTTGGAATTCGGCATCGGTTCGGGGGCCTATCAGCGCGAGTTTGACCGAATGAGACCGGGGCTCAAGCAATCTGATGCCTGGCGTTACATGCAGGAAATGCTGCCTGCGGTGCGTGAGCTTTGGAAGGGCGACTACGAACACAACGGGGAATACTGGCAATTCCCGACCTCGACCTCAGTGCCAAAGCCGCTTCAGAAGGAGGTGCCGGTCTGGGTCTCTGCGCGCTCACCCATCACCTATGACTACGCTATGCGGGAAAGGTGCCATGTGAACTGCTGGCCGTTCACACGTCCCTTTGCAGAGGCCGAACTCTACAAGAAACAACTGGATGAGGCGATTGAAAAGGCCGACAACGGCTGGGTGCCACGCTTCGCCTTGATGCGCCATTCATGCGTTTATGACAACGCAGCCGATGGTGAAAACGCGATGCGGGCGATCCGCCGCCTGCTGAGCCAGTTCGAAAACCTGTTTCGCAATCTGGGCGATGTGAAGGACGGCTTCCCCGCCTCCATCCCGCTGGATGAACTGGAGGGACGGGAACAATACGACCCCGTGATGTTGGAGGAGAACTTGATGTTCGGTTCTCCCGACCGGGTCATCGAAAAGCTGAAGCGCTATCAGGCGCTGGGTGTGAATGAGTACATCTATTACGCCTCCATGGGGCTCGATCACGCTTCACAACAGAAATCCCTGCGCATGTTCGTCAACGAAGTAATGCCAGAATTCAAAGAGGGATAAGCAGATGTCAGACGGCGTTAAGGTTCACCGCGAGGGTCATGTTCTGGAAGTCACGCTGGAGCGCGGCAAGGTGAATGCCATTGATGTGCCCACGTCACAGGCGCTGGCTGCAGCCTTTCAGGAGCTGCACGAAGACAAGGATCTGCGCTGCGCGATCCTGACCGGTGGTGGAGAGAAGATATTCTCGGCTGGGTGGGACCTAAAGGCGCTCAATGACGGAGAGATGCAGCTCGATAATTGGTGGGAGACCGATGACTACGGCTTTGGCGGCTTCACCGGGCTCACTGAAAACTGGGCGCTGAACAAGCCCGTAATTGCTGCGATCAATGGGTTGGCCATTGGTGGCGGGTTCGAGATGGCGTTGGGGTGCGACCTGCTGATCGCCGCCGATCACGTGGAATTCGGGCTGCCGGAAATGCCCCTAGGCATCGTGCCGGACGCGGGCGCGCTGCAACGATTGCCGCGCCGCATTCCGCACAACATTGCGATGGAGATGTTCTTGCTGGGCCGCCGCATGACCGCGCAGGAAGCAGCGCACTATGGGCTGGTCAACAAGGTGGTGCCGAAAGAGCAGTTGATGGATGCTGCGCGCGAATGGGCGGCTTCGATTGCCTGGTCGGCACCGCTTGCGATGCAATCCGTCAAAGAGGTGCAGCGCGAAATCGAATGCGTGCCACTGGAGCAGGCGTTTCACAAGATGCGCACGGACCCGATGCCGATCTATCGCAAGATGCTCAAATCAGATGATGCTGCCGAAGGGGTGGCGGCTTTCGTGGAAAAGCGCGAACCCAACTTCAAAGGTGAATGATGTATCCTGATCCTATCAGCGTCACCCGCATCACCAGCATTGGCGCGGGCCCAATTGGCGGCGGCTGGGCGGCGCATTTTCTGGCCCGTGGCTATGATGTGACGGCCTATCTGCATGACACCAGTGAAACTGAAGCATTCCATTCGATCCTCAACACCGCCTGGGGCAGTCTGACGGATCTGGGGCTGGCTGAGGGCGCGTCTTTGGACCGTCTCCGCATTGTCACCGACCTTGAACAGGCGCTGGAGGGTGCGCAGTTCGTGCAGGAAAGTGCACCGGAGCGGTTGGAGATCAAACAATCGCTTTACGCACAGATGGGAGAGGTGCTGCCGCCTGACGTTGTCATCGGCTCCTCAACCTCCGGTCTGACAATGAGCGAGATCCAAGCCAAATGCGCGACCCCTGAACGCTGCGTGATCGGACACCCGTTCAATCCGCCCTACCTGCTGCCGCTGGTCGAGATTGTGGGCGGTGACAAAACTGCGCCGGATGCCGTGGTATGGGCCGGGAAGTTTTACGAAATTGCGGGCAAAGCGCCGCTGTTGATGAAAAAAGAAATCCCCGGCTTCGTCGCGACGCGCCTGCAAGAAGCGCTCTGGCGCGAGGCCTTGCACATGGTTGCCAATGGCGAGGCGACGCCGGAAGACATCGACATTGCCTTGATGAATGGGCCTGCGCCGCGCATGGTGTCCCAAGGTCAGTGTATGGCCTTTCACGTGGCCTGTGGCGCGGGCGGCATGGCGACCAATCTGGATCAGTTTGGCCCCGCGCTAAAGCTGCCCTGGACTCGGCTGGAGGCACCAGAACTCACCCGAGAGCTGCGTGGCCGCATGGTCGATGGTTGCAATGACATCGCCGGAGATCGCCACTTTGAGGATATGGCCGCGCAGCGCGATCGAGAGATTGTCGCAGTGTTGCGCGCGTTGCGCGAGGCGCGGTTGGATTAGGGACGGCCCGGAATCTCCTTAAGCGTTGAAAGGAAATCTGACAGGGAACCGGGCCAACTCGGCGCCGGTTCATTTGCAGGCCATGCCTCTCGGTATTCCGAAGGGCGGCGACCAAAGAATTTGCCAAAGGAATAGGCAAAATGGGACAGGGTGTTGAACCCTGACGCGGTGGCAATCTCGCGCACGCTGAGATCGGTGGAGATCAGCAGCAACCGCGCATTCTGCAACCGTCGCAACAAACCGAACTGCACCACAGTGCAACCGACGTGTTTCTTGAATTTCCGCTCTAGCTGTCGCTGCGAGACATCCAGCTTATCAGCGATCTCCGGCACGCTGAGCGGTTCTTCTATGTTCCCTTCGATCAGCGTCATCGCCTCACGCACCAGCGGCAGCATGGTCTCCGTGCTGCGCCCCATGGTGGACCGCTGTGACGCACCCGCGTTGCGGATCGGGTGATGCAACATTTGATCGGCAATTTCGCCCGAAAAGCCACTGCCATGGGTGCGCTCGATCAAACGAAGCATTAGATCCACGCCCGCGAGCCCACCCGAGCAGGTCATGATCTTGCCCTCGATGGTGAACAGGCATTCCTGCACATCCACCCGGTTAAAGCTTTCGCGAAAACCGCTGAGCCAGGACCAGTGGATCGTCGCCGGCTTTCCGTCCAACAGACCCGCCCGCGCGACAATATAGCAGCCAAGCTCAACCCCGCAGATACTGCTCCCCGCCCGCGCGCGCTTGCGCAGCCAAGCGGTAAGCGCGCGGTTATCGTAATGCTCCGTCCCCCAGCTGCCCAAAACAAAAATGTAATCCGCTGGCGGCAGGTTGTCCTGCTCTGCTGAAACGCGGGTTGTCATGCCATTGCTGGCCACGATTTCAGTGCCGTCAAAGGACACGATGTCCCAAGAAAACAGGGGCTCTGCCGAAAGATAATTCGCGATCCGCATCGTTTCGGTCATGGTGATCAATGTGGTTATGTTGAACCGTGGGACCACCACAAAAATGGCATGATGCACAGCGCGGGGCGTCTGCTGGGTCATGTCGATTTGCATGAGCTAAAGTCCAGATTGCATAGTGCGATTTTTCGCCAGCATAGCCGAAAGACTGTCGGATAATCGACATCTTTCTTACCCTTTCCCGCGTCAAGCTGAAAAAAATAGGGGGTTTGCCAGATGAACTATGAGGTTGTCCTGACTTGCGCCGTGACTGGCGCGGGCGATACCACGGGCAAAAGTCCGCATGTGCCCGTCACGCCGAAAGAGATCGCTAATGCGGCGATTGAGGCGGCCAAGGCAGGGGCCTCCGCCGCGCATATTCACGCGCGTGATCCCGAGACGGGCCAAGGCTCACGCGACCCGAAGCTTTTCAAGGAAATCGTGGACCGGGTGCGCGACAGTGACACCGATGTGGTGATCAATGTGACCGCCGGGATGGGCGGCGACTGGATCTCGGACCCGGCCAACCCAGCGATGCCGGGCCCCGGCACGGACATGATCGGCCCCGAGGAACGGCTCGCTCACATCAAGGAATGCTTGCCCGATATATGTTCACTGGATTGCGGGACACTGAATTTCTCTGACACGGACATGATCTATATCTCTACCCCGCCAACACTGCGGCGTATGGCGGCATTGGTGCAGGAATGGGGGGTGAAGCCGGAACTGGAAGTCTTTGACCTTGGCCATATCCGCTTCGCCAAGGCGATGGTGGATGAGGGGCTGATTGATGCGCCTCCCATGTTCCAGCTTTGTCTGGGCATTCCCTGGGGCGCGGATCAGACCGTCGAAACCATGGCTGCCATGAAAGCGCAACTGCCTGCCGGGGCCAGCTGGGCCAGCTTCGGGATTGGACGCGGTCAAATGCCCATGGCAGCGGCCTCTGTCGCGTTGGGTGGCAATGTGCGCGTAGGGCTGGAGGACAACATCTATTTGGAGCGCGGGGTTCTGGCGACCAACGGCCAGCTTGTCACCCGTGCCCGCGAGATCATTGAGCGCATGGGGGGGCGTGTGCTGACCCCGCAAGAGGCGCGCAACAAGCTGAAGTTGAGAGGCGCGGATGGCTGACCTCGCCGATACAGGCAGTTTGCAGGTGCGTAATGTCTCGAAACTGTTCGGGACATTCCGGGCAGTCAACAACATCAGTCTGGATATTCAGAAAGGTGAGTTTCTGACTCTGCTGGGCCCCTCGGGGTCGGGCAAGACCACGCTGTTGATGATGATCGCGGGATTCCTCGATATCTCTGAAGGGGACATTGCGCTGGATGGGTCCTCCATCGCGCAAACCCCCGCGGAAAAACGCAATTTTGGCATGGTATTTCAGGGCTACGCGCTGTTCCCCCATATGAGCGTGCGAGACAACATCGGATACGCCTTGAGTGTGCGCAAACGTCCCACGTCAGAGATTAGGGCGCGGGTCGACGAGATGCTGGAATTGGTTCAGCTGCAGGATTTCGCGGACCGCAAGCCGGGGCAGCTGTCCGGCGGGCAGCAACAGCGCGTCGCGCTGGCACGTGCGCTGTGTTTTGCGCCACCGGTGTTGCTGTTGGACGAACCGCTTGGCGCGCTTGACAAGAAACTGCGGGTCGAGGTGCAGGAGCAACTCAAGGATATTCACCGCCGAGTTGGCACGACCTTCATCTACGTCACCCATGATCAGGAAGAAGCGCTGTCCATGTCGGACCGCATCGTGATCATGCGCGACGGGGCGATTGAACAGATTGGTACGCCTCAGGAGCTCTATGAGCGGCCAGTGAACCAGTTCACGGCCAGTTTCTTGGGCAAATCCAACTTCATTCAGCAAGACGGCAAAACTTACGCCCTGCGTCCCGAAAAAATCGACCTGCGCAAAGGCGCGGGCCATGCGGAGGCACAGACGAGTGGGGTGGTGCGCTCTATTACCTACTTTGGTTCAATGCAGCGCGTCATCGTGGATGCCAGCGATGGTACCGAAATCGAAGTGGACATCGATGTCTGGCGCAACAGCGAAGCCTTGAACGAAGGCGATACCGTGGACCTGTTGTGGAAAGACGAAGCTGCTGTGGAATTACAAACGGGCTAAAGCCCCAAAAACGTGTGCCGCCAAAAGGTGCCATTGAGCAAAAGTCCGGGAACTCCCGAACCCAATAGGAGGATGAAAATGCACGATAGACAATTCAAGAAAGAGATGCTGCAAGACAGCGCGCAGGCCTACAAGAAAGGCCGCATGGATCGCCGCACGTTCCTGGCGCTTTGTGGTGCCTCGGGCGTGGCGATGAGCGCCGTGATGGCAGGTGATGCCGAAGCCGCTGCTGATCACGTGGTGATGTGGAACTGGGGTGGCCAGTCTGAAGAATGCCACGGCTCCGCCATTGGCGATGCCTTCACCGCCAAGACTGGCAAGGGACTGAAATTTGACACCTCCGGCCCTCTGGAAGGCAAGATCAAGGAAATGGTCGACAGCGGCAATGTCACTGCCGACGTTGCGGACGCAGACCTTTTCAATGCCGTGTCCCTTGGGCCAACAGGCCATCTGGAACCAATTGATTACTCTGTTGTTTCCAAGGAAAAGACCCTGCCAGGCTATGCGCTGGAATATGGGGTTTCGATCATCCTTTATGGCTATGCCTTTGTCTATGACACCGAAGCCTATGGCGATAATCCCCCGCAGAACTGGGCGGATTTCTTTGATACCGCCAAATTCCCGGGCATGCGCTCGCTGTACAAATGGGCCAATGGCTCGCTCGAAGCAGCACTTATGGCGGATGGCGTTGCGGGCGATGCGCTTTACCCGTTGGACATGGATCGCGCCCTCGCCAAGATCAAATCGATCAAGGACAACAGCCTTTACTGGGGCTCAGGGTCCGAGGCGCATTCCATGGTAGTGAATGGCGAAGTCTCGCTCGGCATGGTCTGGCAGAACCGGGGACGTAACATCGAAAATGACACCGATGGGCGCTACAAGCTGGTGAACAATCAGGCCATGGCGATGCCGGGGGCCTATATCGTGCCCAAGGGCAACCCCGCAGGTGCGGCCGTAATGGACTTCATCGCCACAGCGCAAGAGGTGCCTGCACAGCTGGCGCTGCTTGATTGCCTTGGTATGACGCCCTCTAACCCCGAAGCCTTCGGCCAGATCCCCGAAGATCAGCAGCCTTATGCGATCACCTCGGCAATGAACATCGACAAAATCGTTTATAACGATCCCGACTGGTGGGGGAAAAACGGCGGTGATGCGGTGAACGCCTTCCTTGAGGCGATCAGCTAAACACGCCTGATAGCCGCCCGTGTCTTCCTGCGGGCGGCCATCGATTTGGCCCAGGACATTTCATGCAAGCCTTCACCCGACATATCCACCCCGGCTGGCTGATCATCGCACCTTTGATGCTGATGGTCATAGCGCTCTATCTGGGGCCGATCCTGAACATCCTGTGGCTCAGCGTCACGGACCCGGAACCTGGATTGAGTAATTACGCCAAACTGGCGGAAAGCGATGCGCTGATCCGCATTGTCTGGACTACGGTGCGCATCTGCATCATCACCACGATGTTCAGTGTCACGCTGGGCTATTCCATCGCCTATGCCATGGTGCACTGCCACCAACGCCAGAAGAACTATATGCTGACGTTGCTTCTTGTGTCCTTTTGGATTTCCATCCTTGTGCGCACTTTTAGCTGGCTGATGCTGCTGGGGCGCAAAGGGTTGGTGAACGGTACGCTGGAAAACATTGGACTGATTGCCGAGCCCATCGCCTTTATGCGCAATGAGTTGGGCGTGCTGATCGGCATGGTGCATTACATGATCCCCTATGCGGTACTGCCACTGCTGGTCTCGATGCAATCGCTTGATACGCGTGTGATGGATGCCTCGCGCAATCTGGGCGCCAGCAGCACGCAGACCTTCTGGCGCATTTACCTGCCACTGACCCTGCCAGGGTTGGTGGCTTCGACCCTGCTGGTCTTCATCCTGAGCCTTGGGTTTTACGTCACCCCTGCCGTATTAGGCGGTGGCAAAGTGCTCATGGTGGCAGAGTACATTTCTGTGCAATTGCTGGTCACCCTGAAGTGGGGCACAGCCGCGATGCTGGCGGCAATCATGCTGACGGGCGTTCTGGCGATGCTGTGGATCATGTCGCGTTTCATGAAGCTCAGCACCGTGTTTGGGGGGGCTGCACGATGACATCAGGTCTGTTCTCCAAGTTCAACCGCGTGGGCGCATGGGTTTTGTTGCTGTTTCTGGTGACGCCCGCGCTGATCGCCATTCCCGTATCACTGACGCCAAAGCGTTTTCTGTCTATGCCAAAGGGCGAATTGTCCCTGCGCCATTTTCAAAAGCTGTTCACTTCCGAGGAATGGCTGTCGAGCTTTTTCCAAAGTGGCGTGATCGCAGTCTCGACCTCACTGCTGGCAACATTCCTTGGCACGCTCTGTGCCATTGGCCTGTGGCGGGTATCCTCAAAGTATTCCGAGCTGATGCGCGCCTTCCTGCTGCTGCCGCTGATCATCCCGCAGATCATTTCTGCCATGGCGTTCTATCGACTGTGGATCCCGCTTGGCCTGTTGGACAGCTACGCCGGGCTGATCCTCGCGCATACGATCTTGGCAGCCCCCATGGTGCTGATCACAGTCAGCGCCTCGCTGGCGACCTTTGATCCCAAATTGGAACAAGCCTCCAAGAACCTTGGTGCTTCGAACTGGACCACAATGCGCCTGGTGATCCTGCCCTCAATCAAACCGGGGGTCTTTGCCGGAGCGCTTTTTGCCTTCATTCTCAGCTGGGATGAAATTGTCGTGACGCTGTTCATCTCCAAATACACCGTCTACACCCTGCCGCGCCGCATGTGGAACGGCATCCGCGAAAACACCGATCCGACGGTAGCCGCCGCCGCTGTGGTGTTGATCGCCATCACGCTTATTGCCTTCGTGATCTTTTCGATCATGTCCCGTCGTAACGACAAGTCCGAAGCCCCATAAAGGAGGCGCCTTATGAACATGGAAGCCAGTGTTGAAACCGACCTGCTGATCAGCACCGTCCGCCGCTTTGTGGAAACAGAAATGTATCCACACGAGGAGGAAGTGGACCAGATGGGCTATGTCCCCGAAGAGATTGGCCGTCAGATTGAGGCGAAGGCCCAGGAGTTGGGACTGTTTGCCTGCAACTTGCCCGAAGAGGTCGGGGGCGGAGGCCTTGGTTACGGGCCTATGTCCTTGATTGAACGCGAGTACGGCAAGACCAGCCATGCCCTGCAAAGCTGGGCTGCGCGTCCCACGGAACTGCTCATGGCTTGCGAGGGCGATCAGCGCGAACGTTACCTTTTCCCCGCGGTGCGCGGTGAAAAACGAGAGTTGTTCGCCCTGACGGAACCGGACGCGGGGTCGGACGTAATGGGTATGAAAACCAACGCCCGGCGGGATGGAGATGACTGGATCCTGAATGGTTCAAAGCATTTCATCTCTGGCCCCTGTATGCCCGATTTTGCGATCGTTTTTGCTGCGACGGGTGCTGACGAAACGCCACGTGGACCGCGCAAACGGGTGACGGCCTTTTTGGTGGACGTTGGCACACCGGGCTTTGACTGCCGCGAAGGCACCAAATGTGTCAGCTATCGCGGCTACAAGACGTTTGAACTGCACTTCGATAATGTGCGCCTTGGTCCGGGGCAGGTGCTGGGGGAAGAAGGGCGTGGTCTTGAACTCTCTGGCAAATGGCTGGGCATGGGGCGCATCTGGGTGGGGGCGACCTGTTGTGGCAAGGCGGAGCGCATACTGGAGATGGCCACCGAATGGGCCGCGTCCCGAAAGCAGTTTGGCAAACCCATCGGGGCGTTTCAGGCCACCGGTTTCCGGCTTGCAGATGGCGCTATTGGATTGCGCGCAGCCGACCTAATGGTCAAAGACGCCGTGGCGCGTGCCGAACAGGGCGTGATGAGCGATGCGGATGCGGCGATGATCAAGGTCTTTTGTTCAGAAATGCTGGGCAAGATCGCCGATGATGCGGTGCAGATCTACGGTGGCATGGGGCTGATGGAGGAAATGCCGATCCAACGCTTCTGGCGCGACAGCCGACTTGAGCGGATCTGGGACGGCACCTCTGAAATTCAACGCCACATCATCACACGCTCCATCCTGCGGCCCCTGGGTGCATGACCCCAAAGAGACGCGCCAACTTTGAGCGGCTTCTCAAGCCGCGCTCCATCGCTTTTATCGGCGGGCGGGATGCGACCATTGCCGTAAGAGAGGCGCGCAGGCGTGGGTTTGCAGGGCAAATGTGGGCGGTGAACCCCAGGCGAACAGATCTGAAGGGGGTGCCTTGCGTGCCCTGTATCGCTGATCTGCCTGAAGCGCCTGATGCTGTCTATCTGGCCATTCCCGCAGGTGGTATTGTCGCCGCATTGGGCGAATTGGCTGAGATGGGCGTCGGTGGCGTGGTCTGTTTTTCTGCAGGATTCAAGGAAACCGGCGATGCGGCGGCAGAACAGGCGCTGATCGAGGCAACCGGTGACATGGCCCTCATCGGTCCCAATTGTTACGGTTTGATCAACTACATCGACAACGCAGCACTTTGGTCTTTCGAACACGGTGGCTGGTCACCCGGTTACGGTGCAGCGATTGTCACCCAATCGGGCATGTTTTCCTCTGACATCACCATGTCTGCGCGCTCCTTGCCACTGGCATATATGGTATCGGCAGGCAATCAGGCGGTTCTGGGGTTAGAGGACTTTCTTGACGCCTTCGCTGATGACCCGGCAGTGCGTGCTATCGGGCTGCATATTGAGGGCCTTCAAGATATTCCCGCCTTTGAACGCGCCGCCCTGAAAGCCATTGAGCGAGGCGTGGCTGTGGTTGCGCTCAAGACAGGCAGCTCTTCAATCGGCGCAGCTCTGACTGTCAGTCACACGGGATCGCTGTCGGGGTCAGACGCGCTCTATGAGGCGTTGTTTGCGCGCACGGGCGTGATCAGTGTCACCAGCCCCGCGCAGTTTCTGGAAACGCTGAAGTACCTTTGTGTGGTCGGCGCGCCCAAGGGGCCAAGCGTTGCGGGTTTCACCTGTTCGGGGGGCGGCGCGACGATGCTGGCCGATCACGCGGAAAAGATCGGGCTCACGTTCTCGGCTGTCCGCGCAACGGAGCATGCGGCCCTGGTGGATCTGCTGCCAGACATCGCAACAGTGTCAAACCCGCTGGATTACACCACACCGATCTGGGGGCAGGCCGAATTGACCTATCCGGTCTTCGTCAAAGCGATGGACGCCGTAGGGGCCGAAGCGGCAGTTCTGGTGCAGGACTATCCTGCAGAAGGGCTAGATGCCTCCAAGATCTATTACCAAAACGATGCCAGCGCCTTTGCACAGGCTGCCTGCGATCGCGGAATCCCGGCAGCGATTTGTGCGACCCTGCCGGAGAATCTGGACAAGGTCACCCGCCGTTATCTGATCTCGATCGGAGTCGCGCCGATGCAGGGCATTCACGAAACGCTCAACGCCATGCAAAGCGCCAGCATTTGGGCCGCGCGACGTAATCGCATTCTGGCGACAAGGCCGGAGCCACTGATTGCCGGAACCCCGCCTGGCTCACTCGGCATGCTGACTGAGGACGCGGGCAAGGCCTGGCTTGCAGAGCGCGGTTTCACGGTCCCTTCGGGCCGGACAACGACGGCTCAAAAAGCCGAGGTGGCCGCAAAAAAGATCGGCTATCCGGTCGCGCTCAAGATGATGTCTACCCGGCTGGCCCACAAGAGTGAGGCAGGCGCGGTTGCTCTGGGCATTGCCGATGGCGCCGCGTTAAAGCAAGCACTTGATCAAATGAACACGGCTGTCACTGCCTATGATAAGCAGGCCGTGAGCGATAGCTACCTGATTGAGGCCATGTCGCCCACGCCTGTTGCAGAGATGATTGTCACCTTGCGCAATGACCCGCAGTTTGGCGCAGCACTGGTGCTGGGCAGTGGCGGAGTTTTGACCGAACTGGTTGGGGATGCCACAACGGTCCTTCTGCCCTCCACGCAGGACGATATCGCCAGTGCTCTGAAATCGCTCAAGATTTTTCACCTGTTGGAAGGCTTTCGAGGCCGTCCACGCGCCGATATAAACAAGGTGGTCACCGTGCTGAACGACCTTTGTGATGCTTTCCTGCAGGCCCGCGAAAAGGTCAGCGAAATTGAGATCAATCCGATGTTTGTCTATGCTGACCACGTTGTCGCCGTCGACGCGTTGATCCACGAGAATTGCACATGAGCAGGTTGAAGGTAGCCCCCAACCCCGATCTGACCGTGGGGCCAGACAACAAGCAGCGTTGGAATCAGCCTGCCCACCGCCGCCATGGATTTCACAACGCGCACCGCCTGTTCCGACGCACCCTGATGGTGCGTTCGCGAAATGTGTTGATGCTCGAAGAGGCCCACCAGGACCTGACAGCAACCGTGCCCGCGTTGGCGGACCTTCTGGCACATCCCGCCTTCTCTGCGTTTTGCTGCCTACGGGACGGGCAGGTGATCATGGAACAGGCCGCACCAGATTTTGGGACAGACCGACCGCATTCGATCCAATCCATTACAAAACTGCACATTCACCTGATTATGGGACAGTTGATCGGCCAAGGGTTCGTCTCGCCTGACGCAAAGGTTGCACAGTATTTGCCCGATATTGGATCTGGCTACCGCGAGGTTAACGTTCAGGCTCTCCTGGATATGGCAGTCAGCAATGATTTTACCGAAGACTATGATGACCCGCATGCGGATTGCTATGATGAAGAGATTGCCCTGGGCTGGCGCCTACCCACCGAGGATCAGGAGGAAATCTCGCTCAAGGACTTTGCTTCCAGAATTAGGGGGTTCAGAGAGACAGAGGCGCGAACAGTAGCGGAGTACAAGTCGGCCAACACAGATGTGCTGACATTGATCGCAGCGCAGGTTTGCCCCGTCCCACTTACAGCACAAATTGAACGGATTGCAGATGCCGTTGGTTACGAGGGCGCCTTTCACATCAGCCTGAGCAAAGATGGTTTCCCTGCCTTTTCCGGTGGGGGTTGCCTGAGTGCTCGGGATCTCGCACGGTTTGGCCTATTTCTTGCGCGCGGCGGTCTTGATCTGTCTGGAAACGCATGTGCCAATGCAAATTTCCTCCGCCAAAGCCTGACCCGCTCAGCACCATCTCTGACACCGCCAAAAGAATGGCTGCGCTACTCCAACCATATCATGACCGACGGACGGGTGGTTGCGCATGCCGGTTACGGTGGCCAGTTCCTGATGGTGGACACGGTCACTGGCACGTCATGCGCGTTCCTGAGCGTTCTCGAAAACGACGCCGGGTATGATGACACCTTCATGAGCAACGTCGCGCAGGTTCTGCGACACGTCTGCTGCGCCGAAACCGCATAGGATTCAGGTATAGTAGCAAATGTCTCGCGCCATCTTTTCCAAGTTCGCCCGTTATCATAAATGACATCTGGAAGAACACTTTTCCTGACGCAGCGCGTGTGTATCCTTCTGTTTTCAGGCTACCTCTTGCGAAGCTCTGAGATTCATGAACGAACGACCGGTTCGTTGAAATCAGAAATTTTTTGGGCATCACAAATGAATGCCCGGTAATGTGCCGCCTTGATTGGAGCCAATGTCGGCTTTCCGCGATTCCAAGCCATTGGTGCGAGGTGCAGCATCCGGTATTCTTGGGCTCTGAGCCGTCGATCAGCCCGGTTTGTGCGAAGGGTGGCTTGTGGAAGACGAATGTCAGCACGATTGGCCAAGCCGATGAAATCGCCGGGTCATCTCGTTTTTCCTAAAGTCTGCTTACGGGAACAGGCTCAACCTTCGACCGCTGCACTGCCGCATGTCTGCTTCGAGCCCAATCTGCTCATTCATGAAAGGTGCGGCATCCGTCACGAAGGGCGGGAAGCGGTTCTCTGATCGCGGTATTGTCAAGGGCGTTGGATTTGTTGTCCGCCGGGGTCTTGGTTCTCTCCGAAGTCA